>NZ_JAGQCP010000066.1:0-10882 GCF_024346255.1 Cyanobium sp. BA5m-10
CGTTGCTGGCGTCAACCGGAAGTGGTCTGGATCAATCCACCACCCCCGGAAATCGAACATCAACCAGCTACATTTGCCATGGCTGCCTGATCAGCAGCAGAGACGTCATCTTTCCTGGCAGTCACCGTACTCCTCCAGCAGCGAGATCACATCTCGGACTCGCCTGGCGTTGCGTTCGGAGGGGTCGAGCTGGTGTCGGAGCTGAACAAGATTGCACTGAGCTTGGCGTTGAGCTCGGCGAGCCGCTCGTTCTCGCTCTTCAGCTGCTTCATTCGCTGCTCGTGCTCGATCTTCCTCTGCTCGTGTGCGATCTTCCTCTGCTCGTCGTCTTTCCTCAGCTGCGCGTCCTCGTTCTCGAGCTGCCTCATCCGCTGCTCGTGCGCGATCTCTCTGCAATTGAACTCTATCTCTCTCAGCTCGTAGTCGACAACGGGTCGCCAATTGAGCAACTGCTTCGCAGAAGCCTGCGGCTACGCCAAGCAGCGGCGGAACCAGGACAATGAGGAGTAGTAGGCAGATTTATCGAAACAGCCTTTGCTGATTGAGGGCGACGGCGCCGATGAAGGGGATGTGGACATGGCTGTACGACGAGAAAAGAGTGATCAGCGCCAGCAGGCCGCCCAGGAGAAGGGTGATCCAACCCTGGATGTCGAACAAGAAAGCCCTACCCACGCCGAACACTCGCCGCTCAGCTCATAATACACCTGTACTGATCAACGGGAACACAGCGCGGGGCGCGGATCAATACTGCTTGCACTCGCAGCTGCAAGCGCATCCCGCCGGAACAAGGGCCTGGCCATCCGCAGCTGAAAACTCCCCAACCAGCAGAGCCCTCACGACCTACACCCCTACTACACCCCACAATCCGCCCGCTTGACGGCCAACGCATCATGCGCCAGCCAGGCGCAGGTGGACCCGGTGGCCCGCCAAAGGGTGAAGCGCAAGGCATCCCTAAGCAGCTTGCGGCGCTCGCTGGGGCTGGGGGTCGCCCAATCGGCCGGGCCAACGCGAATGCCCTGGCTGCCAAGGGCAATGCGGGCAAGGACTACGGCGCGGGCGGTGTGATCAGGATCGGTGGCAATCCACACCCGGGCAATGCGGGGCGAGGGCTGGTGGCGCAACCAGTGGGCGAGGGCGGTGATCTGGGTGGCGGTGTCGAAGCCCTGGAGCAGTTCGGGGGTGGGCTGGGGCGCGAGCGTACCTCTGGGGCAGCGGATTAGCAGGCGGTGGGGCGGCTGGGGCAGGGCGTGGCCGATGCGATCGGCTACGGCGAAGCGACCTGAGCCACCATCCAGCACCACCACCAGATCGCTACCAGGGCCAGACGTGGGAACCGGAGAACCAAGCGGAACAATCCAGGGCCAGGCCAGCCAAAACCCTGCAGCCGAAGATCCAAGCAACAGAGCACCCCAGATCTGGCGAGCGCGCAGCAGGCGCTCAGGCCGGCTCATCGGCGAGCTGGGCCAGTTCGGCGACTACAAGAGCGAGGAATCGTCGGTGGAGGACAGAGGGCTCGAGTTGGACAAGTGCTCCCGCTCGAAGTGCGCGAGCCTGGACTCGACTGCTGCGAGCCGCGCGTTCTCGTTCTTGAGCTGCTCGGTTTCTCTCTCGATCTGCTTCGTTCTCTGCTTGGAGGCGTTGATTTCGCTCTCGAACTGCTTCGTTCTCAGCCTGGAGGCGTTGATCTTCTGCTCGACGTCGGGATCCCGTCGCCAGTTGAGCGTCTGCAACCACAAGCGCCACTGAGGCAGCGATGCTCCAGACGCCCCATTGCTGCGGGAGCTGGAGGGCGGCGCCGGCGGGGAGGGCGATGTGGTCATAGGAGGTGAGGAGGGCGATCAGTGCAATCACAATGCCGGCGAGCACTTCGAGCCAGCCCTGGAGATCAAACCAGCCGCAACGGCGACGGGAAGCAGACGTTGCCTCTGAGTCTGGCGCAGTTTCTGAAACGGGGTCGACCTGCGCCACAGCCCGGCAACAACAACGCAACAATCATAGTACATATGTTCGCGTCAAGAGCTGGTTAACGCCACTCGCCGACATACACCCCCTACACCCCACAATCCGCCCGTTTGCGGGCAACAACCTGGGGAGCGAGCCAAGCGCCGGTGCTGCCAGTGGCGCGCCAGAGGGTGAGGCGCAGGGCATCCCGAAGCAGCTTGCGGTGCTCGCTGGGGCTGGGGGTAGGCAAATCAGCCGGGCCAACGCGAATGCCCTGGCTGCCAAGAGCAATGCGGGCAAGGACTACTGCGCGGGCGGTGTGATCGGGATCGGTGGCAATCCACACCCGGGCACTGCGGGGCGAAGGCTGGTGGCGCAACCAGTTGGCGAGGGCGGTGATTTGGGTGGCGGTGTCAAAGCCCTGGAGCAGTTCGGGGGTGGGCTGGGGTGGGAGCGCACCTCTAGGGCAGCGAATTAGCAGGTGGCGAGGCGGCTGGGGCAGCGATTGGCCGATGCGATCGGCTGCGGCGAAGCGACCTGAGCCACCATCCAGAACCACCACCAGATCGCTACCAGGGCCAGACGTGGGAACCGGGAAAACAAGCGGAACAAGCCAGGGCCAGGCCAGCCATAGCCCTGCAGCCGAAGTTCCAAGCAAAAGGACAACCAGCACTTGGCGACGCTTCTGGCCAAAAAGCACTACCGGCAAGCCCGCTGCACCACCGTTCGCACAGCCTCGGCATAGCCCGCCATCTGCTCAGTGGTGATGGTGGGATGCACGAGGAACATCAGGCTGGTATCGCCGAGCTCGCGGGCAACGGGCAGGCGCTCGGCTGGGGATAGGCCTGCATCCTGGAAGCACTTCTCCAGATAGATCTCGCTGCAGCTGCCGGAGAGGGCTGGATAACCAAGGGCAGCGATTTCGGAAAGGATGCGATCACGACTCCAGCCATCGGCGAGGGCATCAGGTTTCACGAAGGCATAGAACTTGTACCAAGCATGGGTGAGCCCCTCAGGAGGAAGAGGCACACGCACGGCGGACAGGTCATGCAAAGCCTCGGCCAGCTGCAGCGCGTTGCGGGTGCGAGCTGCAGTCCACTCCGGCAGGCGCTGGAGCTGGATGCGGCCGATGGCGCTCTGAAGTTCGGTGAGGCGGAAGTTGGAGCCGAAGCGCTCATGCAGCCAGCGAAAACCAGGCGGGTGCTCGCGGCCGAACACAGCCTGGTGGGTTTTGCCGTGGTCCTTGAAGGCCCACATGGCATCCCAGAGATCGTCGCGGGAGGTGGTGACCATGCCGCCTTCGCCGGCGGTGGTGAGGATCTTGTCTTGGCAGAAGCTCCAGGCGGCCACATCGCCAAAACTGCCCACGGATTGGCCATTGATCCGGGCACCATGGGCCTGGGCGCAGTCTTCGATCACGGCGATGCCGTGGGCGCGGGCCAGATCACAGATCGCGGACATGTCGGCCGGCCAGCCGCCCAGGTGCACCACCGAGATGGCCTTGGTGCGGGGGGTGATCAGGGGAGCAATGGTGGCTGCGGTGATGGCGCCGGAATCGGGATCCACATCAGCGAACACGGGCTTGGCTCCCAGCAGCACAGCGCTGGAGGCGGTGGCAATAAATGTGCGAGGGGTGGTGATCACTTCATCACCCTGCCCCCGGTTTCAGGAAAGTTGTCACCCCTCTGATCAGTACATCCGGGGGCTTGAGGACATGACTAATGCGTCGATACAGCGAGGCCGTCAAGGCTGATGTGAGGAGGCGGATGAGCCCGCCGCACAGGCAGAGCGTGGCCCGGATCTCAGAAGAGCTGGGCATTCACCTCGCCACCCTCTACAACTGGAGAAAGGCCTGGCGGTTGCAGGGAGAGGTGGTGCCGTCATCCGAGAAGGAACCAGAGGGCTGGAGCGCTGCTGACAAGTTCACGGTTGTACTGGAGAGCTCTGGCCTCAACGCCACCGAGCTCAGCGCCTACTGCCGCGAGCGGGGCCTGTTCCCGGAGCAGGTAAGCCGTTGGCGGCAGGCGGCCCAGGATGCCAACGCCAAGCCGGTGCTGACGATGGCCGAACAGAAGGAGCTTGAGAAGCTCCGCGCCCAGGACCAGCGGGAGATCAAAGCCCTCAGAAAGGAGTTGCAGCGCAAGGAGAAGGCCATGGCGGAAATGGCGGCTTTGCTGGTGCTGCAAAAAAAGTGGGATGCCTTCTGTTCGGAGGACGAGGAAGGCTGACCAGCGCCGTGCACCGGCGGAAGGTGATCGAGTTAATCGGCGAGGCCAATGCTGCGGGCGCCGGCCTGTTGAGGGCCTGCGGTGTGATCGGCATTTGCCTGCGCACCCTCAAACGCTGGCGGAAGGCCTTCCTGGGTGATGGGGACGGCGTGGATCGCCGTAAAGGCAGTGCTCGCCTGGTAGGTCACCGGCTGAGCGAGGAAGAGCGCCAGCGGATCCTGTTGACCTGCAACCAGCCGGAGTACGCCGCACTGCCGCCAGGGCAGATCGTGCCGGCACTGGTCGATCAGAAACTTTTTATTGGCTCAGAGAGCAGCTTCTATCGGGTGCTGCACCAGGCGGGTCAGTGCAACCGCCGGGGGAGGGCCAGGCTGCCTCAGGAACCGCGCTCGGTGCCGCGCCTGCGGGCGGATTGTCCCGTGTCAATCAGGTTGGTCTGGATCTTGAGGTTATCGAGCAGGAAATCAGCCGGGTAGCTGTTGTTGGCCTGGATGCCGCCCACCTTGGCCGCCGCCAGCACCACCACCGTGGGTTGGTGCTGCTCGAACCAGCGCTGCACGGCTGGGCCGTCTTCCAGATCCAGCTCGGCGCGGCTGGCCGTGAGCAGGTTGCTGTAGCTCGCCCCCTGCAGCGCCCGGCAGATGGCGCTGCCCGCCATGCCGCGATGGCCGGCCACGAAGATGGAGTCGTCGGGGGTGATCATGCAATCCATCAGCTGATGCCTCCTGCTTGGTCCACAAGTGGACTAAGTTGGTTTCCGATGGATCCGCACCCCATGGCTGAGCGTGTTGTGAATGTGCATGAGGCCAAAACCCACTTTTCTCGCTTAATCGATGCCGCCCACGCCGGCGAAACAATCCTTGTGGCCAAAGGAGGCAAGCCCTGGGCGCGCTTGGTGCCTCTCGACCAGCCTCGCCCGCGCCGCCAGGCCGGAGTCCTGGCTGGCAGCATCACGCTGCCAGCACCGGAGCTGCTGCTGGAACCTCTGCCGGAGGAGGAGCTTGCTGCCTTCGAGCAGCCTCTCTTCTGACCTTGCCCGTGATGACGCAGCTGTTGCTCGACACCCATGCTCTCCTGTGGTGGCTGGCTGAGCCGGGTCGTCTCTCCCCTGCCGTACACGCCGCCATCAGCGATCCCGCCAATGCGGTCTATGTGAGCGCCGCCTCCGGTTGGGAGATCGCCACCAAGGTGCGCCTGGGCAAGCTGCCAGCGGCCAGGGAATTGCTCGATGATCTGCCCGGGTTGCTTGCAGCCCAAGGGTTTCAGCTGTTGCCGATCACCCTGCAACAGGGCCTGCATGCTGGCAGCTACCCCATGCCCCACCGCGACCCCTTTGATCGTCTGCTGGCCGCCCAGGCTGAGCTGGCCAGGCTCACCCTGGTGACCGTGGATCCAGCGCTTCAGGCGTTCCCCTGCAGGCTTCTCTGGTAGCGCCATCAGCTCTTTTCTCCAGCGGCAGCCACGGCCGATGGATTGGTGGGCGGCGTTGGCGACGCTAAGTCCGGACTCTCAAAAACAACCTTAGAGGTGTTGCTTCAGCTGTTGGCGGCCAGCCAGGCGGATAGGTCGGCTGGGCACTGGAAGTCGAGCAGGGCGTCGGCCAATGATTCCAGCTGCTCCAGCGGCAGGGCCTGGATCTGGGCGGTAGTGGGCTCGCTGATGGGGCCGCAGCGGCGGTTGAGGAGGCGGAGGGTGACTGCCGCTTCGCCCTCCTGGCGCCCTTTGGCTTCGCCTTCCTGGCGGCCCTCCTGGCGGCCTTCCTGGCGGCCCTGCTGGCGTCCCTCGGCAAGCCAGTCCTGTACCGCCCTGGTATGGCGGATTTCTTCGCGGGGGATGCCGGCTATCACCATGATTTCTGCCTCGGTGAGCTGGGGAAAACGTTGCACCAGCATAGGCAGCACAACCGTTTCTAGATCAGGCCGACTGGCCAGGATCTGCTGACTGCTGGCTGCCAGCTCGCTCTCAGGCCTAACCGGCAGTGTGAGCAAGTTGAGCAGGGGGTCGAGATCTGGCTGCTGGCTCAGATGCTCCAGGCTGAGCCACACCACCTGCTGCAGGAACAGCTGCAGCGCCTGGGTGGGGCCGAGCTTGAGCCGGCCGTGGGGCGTAATCACCAGCACAGCCCAGTGCTCCACTTGGGGCTGCTGCTGCAGAAAGCGGTAGGTCTGTGCTGCCAGGCGGTGGTGGAAGCCTTGGTCGGGGTGCATTTGCACCTCCAGCAGCACCACGGGGAACTCGGGGCTGCCGGTTTCGGCGCAGCCAGTGCTTTGGCGCGGCCACAAAACACCATCGAGGCGGTGGCTGAGCTCTTTGATCTCGAGCGCCTCAAAGCGATAGAGCCGATCGCCGGGGGCGCCGGGGTCGAGGCCCAGCGGGTTGTCGGCGGCGGCTGAGCCGGGCAGGAGGGCGCGGATCAGATCGGGGGCGCTCTGGAAGACCCGGTAGTACCAGCGGTCGGTATTCACTGGCTGCGGGCGCTTGCTGGCGAAAAGGTAGCCGCGGCTTGAGGTTCGGGCTGCGACCCGTGAGGGGCTTTGTGGGTTCGGGGTCTCGTTGGCGGCAGGCGGCTGACTGGGTTATTCGGGCTGGTGTTTCTGGCGGCTCGTGGAGAAGCCCTTTTTGATCCACCTAAGGGCCAATTGCAAGCCCTATTTTTAGGCCAAGCGTTCATCCAGTTGGAACGGCTCCTGATGCACCAGCGCCACCTTCGGCATGGCCGGGTGCAGCGGATTGAGCAGCAGGTTGCGGGCCTGAGGCACCACCACCGAGGGCAGCAGAAGGCCCAGCTGCCCTCCGTCCCGCAGCCAGTCGCCACCAAACACGGCGCTGGCCTGGCCATGGGGGATCGCGTTCCAGCCTGCTGGCAGGGCTTCAGGTTCGGCTTCACTGATCAGGCCCGACCCAGCAGGCACCTCGTAGGCACTGAGCACCAACGGCGCGATCAACACACCATTGAGATGCACCAGCACCTCCAGAACGGTGATCTCGGGTGTCAGCCCCAAATACACAGCCCGCTGCCCTGATTGGTTCCAGCGCTGGCCATCGCGCGCCGCTCCCTGGCCGGTGAGATCGCCGGCGTATCGAGCCTTGCTAAGCCGCCAGGCCCGAATCACACCCTCGCTCACACCGGTGCGCCGTGCTCCAGCGCTTGGAGCAGACGCCGCACCTGTCCCGCTCCAATTGCGGTGCGGCAGTGCTGCAGTGGGCTGGCTTGATGCAGCAGCGGGTGGGGGGCCTTCAACCAGACCTCCGTGCTGGCTGGCTGCTCAAACACGCCATAAGCAAGGCTCAATACCTCCATCAGCCGGTCCAGCCTTTCGGAGGAAACAAGATCCAGCGCCGCCTGCTCGCGGCTGCGGCGGGCCATCGTGGCCTCCGAGAGGGCCAGCAATGGCTCAAGATCCGCCGCCTTGAGGTGCAGGTGCTGGCGCAGGGCCGCCAGCCAGCTGCTGCTCCAGCCCTGCTCAATCGCATCCAAGCGCTGCTGTTCATCCAGGGCGCCGAGCTCGGCAGCGCGCTGCCAGAACGATTGGCTCAGATCAGCCTCCTGAGACGTCTTGTGCGTTGTGGCAGGGATCACAGAAGCCATGAGCTAATCAGTCCAAGCAACGTCATTTGAAGCGATCCTAGCGTCAAATGGCGAGACCGCTTGTAGCGCCAGGTATCCGGCTGTTCCCGCATCGGTTCAGGCAACACGTTGGTGGCGAGCAGAACGGTCACGCCAGTACTCTCACCACCCTCGGGGCGGATTGGGGGGCAGGCCAGTGCCAGCCACAGATTTAGATCTGGCAGATCGGCTGTGACTCTGATGCGTCAAGCAGTTTGAACAGTCGAATCAAGGCCCCGCTTCAGCCGTTGGCGGCCAGCCAGGTGGCCAGGTCAGCCGGGCCCTGGAAGTCGAGCAGGGCATCGGCTAGGACTTCCAGCGGCTCCAGCGGTAGGGCCTGGATCTGGGTGGTGGTGGCGCCAGTAAGTGGGCCGCAGCGGCGGTTGAGGAGGCGGAGGGTCACCTTGGCTTCGCCGCGGGCTTCGCCTTCCTGGCGGCCTTCTGCCAGCAAATCCTGTATCGCCCTGGTATGGAGGATCTCTTCTCGGGGGAGGCCGGCTATCACCATGATTTGAGCGTGCTGCAAGAAACAGCCGTGGTGAGTTCAGGAAATTTTTGTACCGGCATAGGCAGTACAACTGTTTTTAAATCAGGGCGACTGGCCAGGATCTGCTGACTGCTAGCTGCCAGTTCGCTCTCGGGCCGCACCGGCAGGGTGAGCAGGTTGAGCAAGGGGGTCGAGATTGGGCTGCTGGCTCAGCTCTTTGATCTCGAGGGCTTCAAAGCCGCAAGGCTTCTGCGAGGCAGTAGCGGTAGAGCCGATCCCCGGGGGCGCTCTGGAAGACCCGGTAGTACCAGCGGTCGGTGTTCACTGGCTGCGTGCACTTGTTGGAGGCAGGTCAGCGATAGACCTCGCGTCGATGGCCGATGCGCACCACCAGGATCACCAGTTCGCTGCGCTGCCATTCATAGACAACGCGGTAGTTCCCTACACGCAACCGCCGCAGTCCTTCAAATTCACCCTTGAGGGCAGAGCCGGCGGCTGGGGTGTCGCAGAGCAGGTTGATGGCCTCAACCAGCCGCACCCGGTCAGCTTTCGGCAGCGCGGCCAACGCCTTTGCCGCAGAACGTTTAATCCGCAGCGAGCAGCGCATCTCGCACCTCAAGCCAGTCGAGAACAGGGTCGGCAGGGTCCTTCAGGGCTGCCACCCCACAGCGCAAATCCTCGATGTCGTCGAGGTAGTACTCGATTGCCTGACGAATGATGTCGGCTCGGCAGCGGTTGAGCTGCTGTGCCGCTGCATCAAGCTCAGCGCCGAGGGTGTCGGGAAGCCTGGCCGTGACCTGAACCATGGGAGTCACCGCGAAGTCGAGGAGATGTCAATGACATTAATGTAGGGCCACAGCCCAAGTTTTAGGCCTGGCCAAACAGGGCTTCAAGTTGGGCTTCACTGATCAGGATTGAGATGCACCAGCACCTCCAGAACGGTGATCTCGGGTGTCAGCCCCAAATACACAGCCCGCTACGCCAGTGCGCCGATTGCGGTGCGGCAGTGATGCAGTGGGCTGGCTTGATGCAGCAGCGGGTGGGGGGCCTTCAACCAGACCTCCGTGCTGGCTGGCTGCTCAAACACGCCATAAGCCATTTGATCGTTTCAGGCAACACGTTGGTGGCGAGCAGAACGTTCACGCCAGCACTCTCATCACCCTCGGTGCGGATTGAGGGGCAGGCCAGTGCCAGCCCCAGATTTAGATCTGGCAGATCGGCTATGACGCGAAGGCCCCGCTTCAGCCGTTGGCGGCCAGCCAGGCGGCCAGGTCGGCCGGACCCTCAAAGTCGAGCAGGGCATCAGGCGCAGGCAATCAAGCGCACCTGCAAAGCCTGGACGCGCTGAAATCCGGCATCACCCGTCATCATCACGGCATCAGGCCCCAGTTGCAGGCAGCAAGCTGCCTGCAGGGCATCGGGTGTACGCAGCCCATGGTTGGCGCGCAATTGGGTCGCCAGCTCCACCACAGAGGCGCTGAGCTCCACAACCAGCAGATCTGGCTGGGCAAACAACGCCTCAAAGCGATCCAAACAGGCTTGATCACCCCGCCGCAGTGGAGCCACACGACACTCCAGCAGGCTTAGGCGGCTCACAGCCAGTGGGAGATCAGGTGCCTCGACAGCAAGCTGATGGAGGGTTGCCTGGGTGGCTTCGGCCCATCGGGCCTCACCATCCACCAAATAGATCAGTGCGCTGGCATCCAGGAAGGCAATCACCAGTTGCGCTCAGTTGCCAGCTCAGCATCGATCTCAGCCTTACTGCGCGGGCTCGTGGATGGCGGCAGGGCCAGCAGCCACTGCAACGCCGAGGCTTCAGCCACAGGAGCTTGTGATGCCTGCAACTGCAGCTGGCGGTAGTGCTGCTCACTCAGCACCACAGCAGCCGATCGGTTGCGCTTCAACAAATGGACTGGTCCATGCTGCAGCGCCTGCTCAATCGCTGCAATCCCACGGCGCTTGAGCTCAGCTGAGGTGAGCGCGTTCTGCTGATCCATGGCACAGCGATCGCTGGAGCCTAAAGCTTAGTACCTAAAACAGTACTGGAGTGCCGAGGGCGTCGCAGTGGCACGTCGTAAGCAGGCCAATGGGCGTCCGATGACAACGCCATCAGACTCTCGACCTGGGCCTGGGCCTGGGTAATCAACAGGTGGCCGAAAGAATCGTGGTGCACCAGAGGGAGCTGGGCAGTTTGAATCACATGACCATCCAGCACAGGCAAAAGCAGCGCACCAGCAGCGAGGCTCTGGTGTCGAGCAGCAGGCGCATCAGCTGCCAAACAGCCGTGCAACCTGTTGATCCACAGCCTCACTGAAAGCGGCATCCACATGGGCTGGCACGAGAGCTGGCTCTTGGCATCGAGCATGTTGACCTGCACGATCAGCAACCCTCTGTTTAGCTAACTTAGCCAGAAATGAGGCCTAAGCGGCCTCGGCCAAGCGCTGCAGGTCCAATCCGCGAGCCGAATAGCCAGATGCCCTGAACCTGCGGCTGAGCGGCGTCCCATGGAGTGGTGTAACTCGGGGGGATCAGCCCCGGCGTAGCCGGGGCTGACGGCTCGCCTCCCTCAGACATCAGCTGTGGCAATGGGTGGGCCGGTCTGTGACCCTGTTCGGAGAA
>NZ_JAGQCP010000067.1:0-10460 GCF_024346255.1 Cyanobium sp. BA5m-10
TAGCGGAGAGTAGATCACCTTTGATGAAGGCACCATCAAGACCAAGCTTCCAGCTTGCGAATTGATCAGTTCCAGTTTTTTGCCAGATCAGTTCGTACTGAGTGCCTGATTTGGAAGGAGCGACGGCAATAGCTTCCCAGCCTCCACCTGGATTAGTTTTGGAAGCTGGCTGGCCGTTAATGGTGATAAGAATGAATGGTGAATTGCCGTTGATGATGATGTACTGATCAGCAACAATTGAGAGGCTGACGCCTTTGATCGTTTTGATGACTTCTGGCATTGTGCTGTTTAGGTCTCTGAGGTATAATGATGCTTTGAGAATATTGTCCTGCTCTACCGAAGACTCAGCTTGGGCTGCACTTTGCTGTAGTGCTTCAGCGAACTTTTCGAGTTGGCTAAAAGAATGTGTTGTCTGATCATTTTCTTGAAATGCTTTAAGTGTTGCCTGGCTCTCTTCAATAAGGTATCCAATGTTGATTTTAAGACCCAGTAAAGCACTAAGTCCTGGACTCGCGGGTGAGCCCATTTTTTGCATGGCCTCCAAGAGATCAGCTCTGGCAGCGTCAAGCTCGCTTCGCGCGTCATCTAGCTTTTCAATCTCGCTATTGATTTGCTCCGCAGCCTGCACAGCTAGCTCAGGGTAATCTGATGCCTCTATCGATGCTGCTTGGATAGTAAGTGTGGCGTCGCTGATGGCTTCAATTGCAGAGATGAGCTTCTTGGGGAGTTCAACAACATCTCCGGTGTTCGCTAAGAGGACTTCAACTAATTTGAGTGCCGATTCAACGTTCGTGGTGGCTGCTCTTAGCTCAGCGTTAGCCTTTTGATTGGCTGATTGTGTTGAATTGAGCTCCGCTTTCAGATAATCTAGAGTTGAGACATTCTCACCTTTATTTATTGCAGCACTAAGATTGGACTCTGACTCTATTAGCAAGGATTCAAGATCAATCTTGAACTGAGTGGCAACAGAGAGATTGCTATTGGCATGTGCTGCGAAAATGGCTACTAAGCCAAGATCCTGGTATGAAGAGGGCAATAGCGCCAGATTGGCCCACTCTGAGGCGACCAAAATAGAGGCATTAAATTGGCTGAGAAGAATTTCAAGTGCCACTACAAGTTGCTCCATCAACACTGCTACATTGTGATTTTAAGGTGGAGGAACTGCCTAACGTGTCTGAGGCCCAGGAACTGCGCAATGTGCACAATTTCAAGCCCCAGCCTGCGAGTGCACAATCTGTTTCGCGCCGTCAGGAGCATCGGCAGGCTTCGCCACCTCGGTCAAAGTGGCATTATTAAAACTGGTATGGCCAGAGGATCGTGGGCGGCAGTTGAATTTTGGTGATTACGAGCAGTCCACGGCGTATAGATGTTCTTGGCGTAAATTCTTGTTGTCTGCGATCTAGGCCATTTTGACTAGTTTGTGTGAGCTTGTTTATTAGTGCAGCGGCTCGTTGTTTCTCTGGGAATGGATGGACGTCCTGAGGGCGCTGAGGATGCTGGGCTGCTGATTCAAGCCGCTCAAACTTATCCTTTAGTAGATTATGCCTTCTCGTGGCGCCTTGGTTGTGTGGATCACCTTAAGGTGACCTGATTGAAACTCCAGTTTAATTTGAATTAATAACAGAGAGAGCTTTCGCGACGTGTTATCAAGGCCCAATGCGAAAGATTTACCGTTACCTGGGGAGTAGGGTCTGAAGATTCTTGGATTTGACGAGATATAATCATCCTTGATTCTGTCTTCTAGTAAGAGTGATGACTCTTGGCTTAAGAGGCAGGTATAGTAGCCAGACTTATCTCTCGCCAGAAGGCATACACAGTGATATGGTGACCATCCGAGGATCTGCTTACTGGCGGGTAGTGAATTGCCCGGCCTTGAGCTTGGCGAAGATCTCAAGCTTGCTTGGCAACTTCTACTCTATAAGCTTGCGATGCAGCTCGAACCTTGTTCTGGCATTTACCTATCGGTGATGACACCGCAGAGCGCCTCAGAAGGTCAATAGCATATTTAAGCTTAAATTTTATTTCTGGCCGGCCTGGGATGGGCAGCTTCCCTACGTGCTGCAAGCCAATCATTCGGTCCATGCGCCCACGTTGCTCGGTTATGGATGGTCACGTGTTTACCTCCCAAAGATCTCCGAGGCTCTGCCGATGCTGGGTAAGGATCGAGTATAATTAACGATATTGGAATTTTGGCTTTACTAGCTGAAATCACCTTCTCGCTGTTATCCCTGTTGTGAAAAAAATTTTCCACTACGGTCCTCCTCTGCTTCCCGTCTGGCTGGGCAGGCGCTTTGTCGTGCCGATTTTGTTGGCGTCTCTGGCCTGTATTGGTTCTCCCTCCATGGGAAATGGTGTCAGTTCTGAGCGTATTGACCTCACCATTAATGGGATGGTTTGTTCTTTCTGTGTGCAGGGCGTCGAGCGCAAGATCCGTGGTCTACCTGCGACGCAGAATGTCAAGATTGATTTGTCTAAGCGGATTGTTCAGGTTTGGGTGCGTCCTGGGGAGACGATCCAGGATGATCAACTCCGCAAGCTGATTCGTGATGCTGGATTTGATGTCCGTGAAATTAAGCATATAAACTTATCGCCTTAAGACTGGCCGCGAATTGTACGACAATATTTCTGCTTGTATCAACATGATTGTATAAGCTCTTATTTACTTTCTGTTTAGAATCTGTAGCCTAGTCCGCCCATCACGGTGCCGAGGTTGCTGTACCCAACCTCTAGCACAATCCGGTTGTGGAGAAGGCGTAGTTTAGGTATTAGTTCCAGTTCATCAATAACCCCTGGCATCGAGCGAGCCTGGAGTTCAATCCATGGCTGGAAACCTGTATAGGTTGCTTCTGTCAAGGCGGCTCCTACGGTTGCGCTGAAAAGAGGACGCTCGATTCCGGAGGCGAGAAAAAGCAGAGCTTTTGCTTCAAATCGCAGGCGTGTGGTTTCAGCATCGAACTGGATGCCGGGCCGGACAGCGAAACTCAGGGAACTTGGCGTTTCAGCCATGAACTGTAAATACGGCGAGACCGCTGAATTGCTGGATTGATTGTTGGCTGTTGTGCTGGCGATGGAGGTGCTGGTAACCGGCTTCAGAAGATGCTGGTGTGGGTGAGGTGGTATCGGTGGAGTCGGATTTGGAGTCGGATTGGGTGTGTCGGGCTGGTTTGCCGATGCATCCGGGTTCGGGACCGTTACCAGTTCGCTTATACCGCTCGCTCCATATACACCAATTCCGGCAAACAACCAGAGATTGGCTTGTGCATTCGGCATATTCCAGCGACGCACCAGCCGGGTGGCATCCACCAGGATGAAGGTTTCATTCCCTTGCATAGCATGGGATCCCTCGCCTGAAGAGGTACTGCTGTGGCTGTTATCGCCTTGCATGCTTGGAATGTACTGAACCGATGCACCAATACCATTCCTGCGATCAAGGGCTTTGGTGATTGAGATAGTCGACCAGTGAGGATCAATGTCTACCATCACCATAGTACTGCCGGCATAACTCATCGGCAGCGCATGGCTTGGTTGCAAGCTCAGCAAAGAGAATCCGAGACAAGTTGTCAAGGTTGCCTGCAGTGCCTGTTGAGGGTTTTGCAGTAAACGTAGGGTCGACCAGATCATGCTTGTCCCCCTCTGTTGATCAGGCCGATTGTTGGAGTATAGGTAAGATGAATGCGTAAAATCCACCGATCATGAAAGCTGTGCAAGACAAGGCATAAAGTTTGCGGCCCTGGCTTAGGCGTTGTCGGCAGCGGCGTGCCAATGCTGGATCGAGCGAACAGGGCATACGGGAGCTCTGCTGCAAGACAAAACCCGCCACGAGCAGGCTGACGCCCGCGATCCCGAACACCATCAATTTGTGTTGGGAGAGGACCACGATGGCCGGCAGCCAGCTCAGCAGGCTGGCCAGCACCGATCCGGCTCCGATCATCACAAGGGCTGCTGGCAGAGCGCAGCACATCAGGGTGCTGGAGCAAAACAGCAAGGTTAATGCGGCCAGTGAGCGTGGAGCCCGGAGGATGCGCCCAGGATTCCGGCTACGGTATTGATTGCTGAGACCGGAGATAGGGATGGAGTCTGTCATTACGTTCACCTGTTTAGATCGCAGCTGCGACCACGGGTACATTCAGCCAGTTGGCATCAAAACTGGTAATGCCCAGTAGCCTGGCGTTTATGTCCGACGTCTTGTCACCATCAAGGTCGCACTGCATCAATCCATTGGCGAAACGGACCTCGCCTTTGGCGCCTGAGAAGGCATTCGCGGCTATGTATGTCCAAGTTGCATCTGCCCCATTGGTGTTGCGGATGGCGTGGTGCAGAGAAATAAAGTCTTCGCCGGCTTTGAAGTCTGTGATTACATCGGTGCTAACTTCATCGGCGGTGACGTAGTAGAAACCATCGCGTCCAGCTCCGCCAGTGAGCATGTCGTTGCCAAATTCGCCGGCGACGAGGTCATCACCGGCGCCGCCACTAATCACATCATCGCCGGCTCCACCTACAAGCATGTCGTGGCCGTTGTCGCCGCGCAGGTAATCATTGCCATTGCGACCGTTTAGATAGGAGTTATTCGAAGTGGCCTGAATTACATCACCGTTATCGGTGCCATAGGCGATATAGCCAAACTGGCTGAGCAGGGTTGGCGAAAGTGTAATTGGCGCACCGTTGGCAGAGATGGTTGATGATGCGCTTGCGATTGCTGCTGTTGCTGCTGTTGCGGTGCCCGTTGTTGTTGGCAGGGTCGGTGCTGCCAGCACTAGTTCGTCGGGGTGGTGGGCGCTGAAGAAGGGGAATGGTGTGTGGTTACGATGAACTGGTATTGGATCGCCTTCCTTGTAATTGGCTGGATTTTCTGCGGGCACGTAGGGATCGAAGTTGAACATCATCATCGAATCTTCGTGCGCCGTGATGTGGCAGTGGAACGCGAAGGGTCCCTCGAAAGTGCGGAATTTCATGTTGATCACCGCTGTGGTGTTTGGCCCCAGCAACGTGACATCACTCTTGAACTGTTTTTCCGGAAAATATGTTGGGCTTGGTGCAATGCCATTGATGGTCTTCACATGATGCGATTCAAGGTGTATGTGAATGGGGTGCCACCAGCCACCGCTGCCATTAACCAGTGTCCATTGTTCAGCAACACCAACGTGCATGGGGGCGTTTGACAAGTGGCTGTCGTAGTGGGTCTGGTTGATAAGCCAGAGTCCATTGCTCCTATGAAAATTAAAAGTACGTCGGTTGCTTATTTCGGATTCAAGAATTGGTACATCTGCTCTCAGCAGGGTTCCTTCTGCTAAGGGGACGGTGGTGGGTGTTGAGGTGGTTTTAGCGCCCACCACGATCTTCATGATCCGTTCGGAGAAGCCGGTGGTTCCAATCGTCTCAAGTTTTCCCTCTGGTCCTCTGCCACTCGTCTGTTCGGCTGTGTTAACGAGGTACAACACTGTGCCGGGCGCGTAGCGGGAAAAATCCATCACCACATCGGCCCGCTGCGCCGGTGAGATGGTGAAGTCCGTCATTTTGATCGCGTGCGGTAGTAGCCAGGTGTCATTGCCGATGCGCATGTGCTCCTGCATCACGCCGTTCTCATCTTGGACACTTAGATGCCAGTGACGGGCGGCTGCAGCGCCGAGCATGCGCATGCGGTATTGAGTCTGTTCTACTTGAAGATAGGGATAGGATTTTCCATTCACCAACATCACATCACCGAGGTAGCCATCGGTGTCCTTCCCGATTGGGAAGCCTTCGTAGAAAAAGGATCCGTCGGCATTGAAGCGGCGATCGCTCAGAGCCAGGGGAATATCGTAGGGAGAATTGTTATCCATGAATTCCTTTTCATTCCACTCAGCGGGGGATTTCCACCAGCCGGGAAGCACATGATTCTTGATCAGGTCAAGTTCGCGATCATCGAAGGCTAGCCAGAATCCTGCCAAGCCTTTGACTACGTTCAAATCGGTAAGGTCTTCACCGTGGTCGTGATACCACATGGTGGACGGCGATTCGCTCATGATTGGGTTGCCATCTTTGTTCATTGGAACTGTATTCGCGTAGTAGTAATCGCGATACATCCCCTGATTGATGGAAAACGACGGGTAGCCATCGGCGTGGGCAGCATTGTGACCACCGTGTAGGTGTATGCCTTCTCGCTGATTGAGACCTACAGGCATACCAGCCAGCAGAGGAAGATCGTTCCAATGGCGCACCACAACTGGCTGTCCCACCCGGGTCTTGAAGGTGGTGCCAGGCATGGTGCCGTCGTAGCCGAAAATTTGGGTGCTGACTACCTCATTCGCTCCATCCACCACAATCTGCTTGTTGGCCGATTCCCGTTGTGAATACCAGGAGGTGGCCTGGCCACTGGTGTAGTACGGGGTTGTGGTGCCGGCGACGGTACGGTCGTAGAACTCAGGGGCGATGCCGCCGTAGACCTTCTGGGTTGGATCCACGTCCTTATACAGGGCTGGTTGACCACCTGGTGTCCGTTGTGGTGCGAAATTTGTTCCCCAGATGTCTGGCTGGTCGCCGATGTAATCAGGAACCTTCAGGGAAGGCACGGGCAAGGCGGAAGCCCACTTCTTGACGGCGAAGGGGGTGAATTGCGGTTGGAAGATCTCGGTGGTGACCACCGGAGCTTGGGAGGTGTCCTGAATCGTGATCTGCATCGGCAAACCGATTGGAATACCGCCAGGCTTGTCTGAATAGAGCTGGATGACTAGGGTCTCATCTCCTTCCTGTTTGAGATCCTTGTTTAAGGTGTGGAGGAAGGATCCCTTGCCGCCTTGGATCACTAGCTGGCCGAAGATTGCTCCAACGCTGAGATCACTTGGGTCGATGCCATCACCGCTGAATTGGTAATAGAGAATGGTGCCATTTGTAACGTTAGTGGTGGCCACACTGGTGGTCAGGCCCTGACCTTCGCTGAGGATCGTCAGCGAAGGGATGAGTGCATAGGTCGGCACCACTGGGGATATTGAGGTGTCGACGATGACAAATGAGGCCGATCCCACCTGGCCGGCGACACTCAAGCCTGGATCGGTGTACAGGCTGAACTTCAGGGTTTCGCTGCCTTCTGTTTTGAGGTCGTCGCGAAGAACATGGGTAAGGGTGAACTTGCCTTGTGCATCAATCGTTCCCACGCCAGTGGTTGTTCCCGTGCTGAAATCGGCGTTATCGATTCCGGTGCCGGAGAGTAGCCAGTAAAGGTCCGCGCCAGAAGGCAGATTCTGGGTGCTGATCGTGGTGGTGAGAGTGTCTCCCTCGTTGGTCACCGTGGCAGATGTGATGTTGTAGGTGGGCGGCAGCTGACCAATCTGCGTAATTGATGTATCGGAGATGGTGACAAATGCTGTGCTGCCGATGGCCTGGGTTCTGGCTGCATCGCTGAACAGCTTCACCTGCAGCAGTTCATCTCCCTCGGTGCTGAGATCATTAGCGAGGGTGTGGGAGAAGCTCAATAGGCCCTTACTATCCACCATCCCTGAACCTTCTAAAGCGCCCGCACTGAAGTCCTTGCTGTCAATTTTGTTGCCGGAGGCACTCCAGTAGAGACTTGTGCCTGCAGCCACGTTGGTGGTCTGTACGGCGGTGGTGAGAATCTGCCCCTCATTCAGACGCGTGGCTGAGGCCTTGATCTGATAGATGGGCGTTTTTGGTGCTGGCTGCGGCGTCAGCGAGGTGTCAATGATCTGCACCACGGCACTCTTGCCAACCTGCTTGGTGCGGGCTGCATTAGTGAAGAGCTTGATTTCCAGCTTTTCAGCGCCCTCGGTTTTGAGGTCGTTGCTGATTGTGCTGCTAATGCTGAACGTGCCCTGGCTGTCAACGCTGCCTACACCGGTGACGGCACCGTTGCTTAAGTCCGCGGCAGTGATGCCGGTTCCGGCGAGAGACCAGTATAGTTTTGTCCCTTTCTGTACATTCTTCGTTGTGACAGTTGCCTTGAGAGCCTGTCCTTCACTGAGAACAGCCGCCTCCGCCACGACGGCGTAAGTCGGTGTGAGGGCGACGGGCTTTTGGGTTAGGGAGGTGTCCCTGATGCTCACCTTGGTGGTGGTGCCGAGTTGTTTGGTCCGCGCTGAGTCACTGAACAGGCGAATCTCCAGGGTCTCGATGCCTTCGGTGAGCACATCGTTGGCGATCCGGTGCGAGAGGGAAAGCATGCCTTTGCCGCTGGCATCGGTAATGACCGTTCCCTCTCCCGTGAGGCCGCCAGTAGCGAAATCATTGTCGGTGATGTTGGCGCCGCCGAGCGACCAGTAGAGCAACGTTCCCGCGGCTACACCGGTGGTGTGAACCATCGTCGTCAGGCTTTGGCCCTCGTCTATGACGGTTAGGAGTGGGAGGATCTGGTAGTTCATCAAACAACCCGCGGTATTTATGAAGCTTTGTAACCCCCCCTCATTTTTGACTCATGGACGTCCAAGGCGTGGTTCAACCAGCAGAAACTGCGCTATCTGCACAACCTCACAAGCCCCCCTCGCTTCGAGGGCGTAAAAATGGCTTTGTGATAGGCCGACATGGCCAGAGATCGTGGGCGGCTGTCCCCCGAGTCATCATTTTGGCTGGATATGGCTTGGCTGGATATGGCTTTGCCGGCCTAAACCCCTTTCACTGGTCTAGCAACCCCAGGGCGATAGCCAGGGTGTCGGCTTCGCTGGCCGGTTTGTCGTGGCGCCAGCGGGCTATGCGGGGAAAGCGCACGGCGATGCCGCTCTTGTGGCGGCTGGAGCGCTGCAGCCCCTCAAAGGCCAGCTCGAAAACCTGCACCGGCTGCACCGCCCGCACTGGCCCGAAGCGCTCGCTGGTGTGGCTGCGGATCCAGCGATCCAGCGCCGTGATCTCGTCATCGTTGAGGCCGGAGTAGGCCTTGGCGAAACTCACCAACTCCCCCTCGGCGTTCCAGAGCCCAAAGGTGTAATCGGTGAACAGGTTGGCGCGGCGGCCACTGCCGGCCTGGGCGTAGAGCAGCACCGCATCGAGCGTGTAGGGATCGCGCTTGTGCTTCCACCACTGGCCCCGCTTGCGGCCGGCCAGGTAGGGCGAGGCCATGCTCTTGAGCATCAGGCCTTCGGCGGCGGCGCTGGCGGCCTGCAAGCGCAGCGGCTCCAGCTGCTCCCAGGCCGTTAGGGGTAGGCGGGGGGATAGGCGCAGGAGCCCGGCTGCCGGGGTGGGTGTCGTTTCAGGCAGGTCTTGGAGCAGCTCCTCCAGGGCTGAACGGCGCTGGCTCAGGGGGCGCTGGCGCAGGTCGTCGCCCCCCAGCTCCAGCAGGTCGTAGGCCACGAAGGCCGCCGGACACTCGGCCAGCAGCTTGCGCCCTGGCCCCTTGCGGCCCAGGCGGCGCTGCAGCTGGGCGAAGGGGGCGGGCTGGTCGGAGCCGGCGGGCCACACCAGGATCTCGCCGTCGAGCACGGTGCCGTTGGCCAGGCACCTTGCCGCTGCGAGCAATTCGGGGAAGGCGGCACCGATTAATTCTTCGCCGCGGCTCCATAAAAAAACCTCGTTGGCGCGGCGGATCAGCTGGCCGCGGATGCCGTCGAACTTCCACTCCGCTTGCCAATCGCTGGCGGGGCCGGCCGGCTGCTGCTCCAAGGGCGATGCCAGGTAGAAGGGGTAGGGGCGGCTGGGCACCGCTTCGGCTCCATCGGCTGGGGCCAGCAGGGCGGTGAGGGCGGCAGCACTGGGCTTGAAGCCGCCCATCAGCCGGTGCTGCAGCTGCGCTTCCTCCAGCCCACTGAGGCGTGCCAGGGCGCGCACCACCAGCCCCTGGGCCACGCCCACCCGCAGGCCACCGGTGAGCAATTTGTTGGCTACCAGCAGTTCGGATCTGCTGAGGCCCCGCCAAAGCTGCCGCACCGCTTCTGCCTGCTCGCTGCCCTCCAGGGCGGCGGCGGCCGGCAGCAGCTGCTCCATCCAGGTGTGTAGGGAGTGCTGCAGTGGTTCGCTCGCCCCAGCGCCCACCTGGGCCCAGAGCAGGGTGATCGTTTCGGCCGAATCACCAACGTGGGCGTAGCAGTCGTCGAACAACCACTCCGGCAGGGGGGATTCCTCCAGGCAGATCTGGCGCAGACGGCGGCCGGTGATCAGGCGCTTGCCCTGCTTGCCCAGCAGCACGTGCAGGGCCCAGGCGCCATCGGCGGCATCAACACCACTGAAATAGGCGACGAGGGCATCCACCCGGGCCTGGGTGCCGCTACTGGCATCGAGGGCGCTGTAGAGATCGGCGAAGCGACGCATGCCGGTTTCAGCCCGCCAGCGGTTCGGCGCTGATCCCTTCCACCTCGCTCAGGTAGCGGGCCAGGCCGTCGCTGTTGCCGTGGGTCACGTACACCTGCCGGGCGCCGCTCTGCTGCACGCTCTGGATCAGGCCGGGCCAGTCGGCGTGGTCGCTCATCACGAAGCCGCGCTCATAGCCGCGGCGGCGGCGAGCGCCACGCACCGCCATCCAGCCGCTCACGAACGCCGTTTGC
>NZ_JAGQCP010000068.1:0-10078 GCF_024346255.1 Cyanobium sp. BA5m-10
TGCAGCAGGCTCAGGCGACCGGCAAGCACGTATTCGTGGAGAAGCCGCTCTGCCTGACGGCCGATGAACTCGACGCGATCGAGGCGGTCCACACCGGCGAGGCCCTGCTGATGGTGGGCTTTAACCGCCGCTTCGCGCCGCTTCTCCTTGATCTTCGGTATCAGCTCTCTCGCGTGCAGGGCCCTAAGGCTTTCGTTTACACCTGCAACGCCGGCTCAATTCCCGCCGATCACTGGACACAGGATTCAGCTGCCGGTGGTGGCCGTCTGCTCGGCGAGGCCTGCCACTTCGTGGATCTGCTCCGCTACCTAGCCGCCAGCCCGATCGAAGACGTGCAATTGTCTAGCGCCGCCGATCCCAAGGTCTGTCCTGATACCTTTTCCCTGCAGCTGCGCTTCGCCGATGGCTCGATCGGCACCGTGCATTACTTCGCCAACGGCAGCAAAGCTTTCCCCAAGGAGCGTCTGGAAGTTTTCGCTGCAGGCAAGGTGCTGCGCCTCGACAACTACCGAAAACTCGAGGCGTGGGGCATTCCTGGTTTCCGCACCCGCCGGCGCCTGTCTCAAGACAAGGGTCAGGTCGCTTGCTGCACCGCCTTCCTCAAGGCCATTGAATCCGGAGGGCCGGCGCCCATTCCTGCTGCGGAGTTATTTGAGGTTCAGCGCTGGCTGCTCAAAGCCGTTAGTCAATGAGATCCACCTACTCTCCTTGTCAGCTAATGCCCCCGCCTTGGCGGGGGCTTTTTTTGTGCTTGAACGCAATCCCTTGGCTAACTCCTGCTGCATCCTCGGCCTTGGCTACATCGGTCTGCCCACCGCCGCTGTGCTCGCCCGCGCCGGCCATCGCGTCATCGGTGTGGATGTGAATGCCCAGGTGGTGAGCACGGTGAATGCGGGCCGGATCCACATCGTGGAGCCGCAGCTTGATCAGGCTGTGGCCGATGCAGTGGCCTCGGGCGCCCTTACGGCCCAGCTCACTCCCGCACCGGCTGATGTGTTCCTGATTGCTGTTCCCACCCCTTTCCGGAGTGGGCCAGACGGAATTCCCCTGCCCAACATCGACTACGTGCTCGCGGCTGCCAGGGCCATTGCGCCGCTGCTGCGCCAAGGGAATCTGGTTTTGTTGGAATCCACCTCGCCTGTTGGTACTACAGAGCAGGTTGCCCAGGTCATTGGTGAAATATCCGGCCTCGACACCGATCAACTTCATATCGCTTACTGCCCCGAAAGGGTTCTTCCGGGCCGCATCCTCCAGGAGCTGATCAGCAATGACCGCGTAATCGGTGGCATCACCCCCGGCGCCGCAGAAGCTGGCCAAGCCTTCTACGCCACCTTCTGCCAGGGCGCGCTGCTTGCTACGAATGCCCGGGCCGCCGAGCTGGTCAAGCTCACTGAAAACAGCTTCCGCGATGTGAACATCGCCTTTGCCAATGAGCTCTCCCTGGTTTGCGATCGCCTGGGCATCAATGTGCGTGAGCTGATTCGCCTGGCCAACCACCACCCGCGCGTCAACGTGCTTCAGCCCGGTTGCGGGGTGGGAGGCCACTGCATTGCTGTAGATCCCTGGTTCATCGCCGCCGCCGCTCCAGACTGCACTCCTTTGATCCAGACCGCTCGGCGCGTCAATGACGGCAAAAGTCGCTGGGTGATTGAGCAAGTTCAAAGCCGCGCCGCCGCTCTGGAAGACCAACTCGGCCGACCGGCTCGTATCGGCTGCCTAGGCCTGGCCTTCAAGCCCGATGTGGACGACCTGCGCGAATCCCCCGCCCTCCATATCACCACCGAGCTGGTCGTTGCTGGCCTCGATGTGCTCGCCTGTGAGCCCAATCTCAGCGACCACCCCACCATCAAGCTTGATCCTTTGGAGCAGGTCCTTGAAAAAGCCGATCTTCTTGTGTTCCTGGTAGCTCATAGTCCTTTCAAGGGTCTTGATCTTGCTGGCCGCGTCGTTTTCGACCTGTGTGGCGTCACGGAGCAGCCATGTTGATGTTTTCCAAGCTGCGCACTAGTAAGCGGCTGGGTTGGCGCAATTGTTCGGCGGTGGCCTCCCACTGCGTCTTTCTTCGCACTGGTGTCTATCAGCGCACTCTGCCGATCACGCCTTGCCCGGTACCGGAAGCCCTAACGGGCTGTGGACAGCCAGCACCAATGCCTCTGGAACTCTGCAGCGAAGAGGCCCGTGCTCGCTGCCTGGAAGCAGCTGATGCCCTCCTAGGCGGCAGCGCTACTTGGTTCAGTCATGAGCGCCATGCGGTGGGTTCACCGCCTGATTGGTTTCTCGATCCTTCCTCTGGCAAGTGCTTCCCCGATAGCGCCCAGCACTGGAGCCTTTGCCGGCCGTTTGCCGGAGCTGACATCAAGCGCTGCTGGGAGCTCTCGCGCTGGGGCTGGGCGCCGCTGCTAGCCCGCGCCTGGCGTTTCAGTGGCGATGGCCGCTATCGCGACGGCCTCAACGCATGGAGTCAGAGCTGGTGCAAGGCCAACCCCGTGAACGGGGGCACTAACTGGCTTTGCGGACAGGAGGCCTCGATGCGTCTTCTCCATGCCCTGCAGGCTTGGCAGCTCTGCGACGCCCCATCCCAGCTGCCCGAGCCCACCCCGCAGCGGGCGGCTTTTGTGGCCGTCCATCTGCAGCGTATCGCCGCCACCGAGCGCTACGCCCAGGCCCAGGACAACAACCACTGGACCTCAGAAGCCGCAGCCCTGTTCATCGGTGGCAGCTGGCTGGCCGCCGCCTCCAGTTCCCACGCCGCTGCTGGACGCCGGTGGGCCACTGCCGGCCGCCGCGCCTTGGAGCGGAGTCTGGGCCGGCTGGTGATGGCCGATGGGTCCTTTGCCCAGCACTCCCTCACCTACCACCGCCTGCTGCTCGACACCCTGGCCCAGGTTGAGCTCTGGCGCCGGTGGCTGGATCTAGAGCGCTTCTCCGTAGGCTTTGTCCAGCGCTGCCGTGCCGCCACGTCCTGGCTGGCGGCACTGGTGGATCCCATCAGCGGCGATGGCCCAAACCTTGGCAGTAACGACGGCGCCTTCTGTTACCAGCTGCATAGCCAGAGCTACCGCGACTTCCTCCCTTCGCTCCAGTTGGCTGCAGTGTTGTTCTATGGCCAGCCTGTTCTGCCCAATGGGCCTTGGAATGAGCCTTTGTATTGGCTTGCTCTTGCGGATGGTTCGGCTGCAGGTGTTTCAACCACTCAGCCACCAACGTCCGCACAGGATCTTCAGCCCCCCGCTAACGGGCCAGTCACCCTCTTCCCCGATGGTGGTTATGCCGTGATGCGACCCAGCACCGCCACCTGGGCTCTTCTGCGGCTTCCCAGCTATCGCTTTCGGCCCGCCCATGCAGATCCTTTGCACCTGGATCTCTGGCACCAGGGAGTTAATCTTTTGCGCGATGGCGGCAGCTATGCCTACAACGCTCCGCAAGTTGATCTCGACTACTTCCCCGGGATTGCCAGCCATAACACCGTTCAGTTCGATGGCTCCGAGCCCATGCCCCGGCTGGGCCGTTTCCTCTGGGGTGACTGGCTCCAGCTGGAACATTCGCCCCTGCTTAAGCCTGGCAATGCTCCAAGCTCAAGTACGGATGGGAGCAGCATCACCGCCGCATACCGCGGCCCCCATGGGCGCCACCAGCGCCAGGTTCAAGTTGCCGCTAGCGGCAACTCTTGGGTCATCACTGACAACTGCTCCGGCTTCCAGCAGGAGATGCTCCTGCGTTGGCGTCTTTGTCCAGGAGATTGGCGTCTGGAGGGAGCGTCCTTAATGGGCTCCGCGGCCACGTTGACGATACGTGCCGATCAGCCCATCGATCGGCTTGAGCTTGTGATGTGCTGGGAATCACTCCACTACGGATCCAAAACCCCACTGCCTGTGCTTGAGGTGAGTGTGACGCAGGCGCCGGTCACCATCACCACTTCGATTGAACTCTCCTCCTGATCCCAGCTACGCGTGAAAGTTCTTTACTACCACCAGTACTTCTCCACTCCAACCGGTGCTGCTGGCACCCGCTCCTACTCCTTGGCGCTCTCACTAGTCGAGGCTGGCCATCAGGTGCAGATGGTGTGCCTGCGCGATGTCCGCACCCACACGGGCCTTAGCGGAACCTTCACTGCAGGGCGGCGTAGCGGCCTGGTGGATGGGATCGAAGTCATCGAATTTGATCTGGCCTACTCCAACCACGCCGGGCTGCTGGAGCGCTCCCTGGTGTTCCTCCGTTACAGCTGGCAGAGCCTGTTGCTTGCGCTGCAGTCCAACGCGGATCTGATCTTTGCCACCACCACCCCCCTCACCGCAGGCATCCCAGGCATCGCCGCCCGCTGGTTGCGGGGCACACCATTTGTGTTTGAGGTGCGCGACCTCTGGCCTGAACTGCCCCGCGCCATGGGCGTGGTGCGCAACCCTCTTGTGCTAGCCGCCCTTTCGGCCCTGGAGTGGCTCAGCTATCACGCCGCCGATGCCTGCATCGGCCTGGCGCCTGGCATTTGCGAGGGCATTGCCGAGCGCGGCATCGCGCCCAGTCGAATCACCAGCATCCCAAATGCCTGCGACCTGGAGCTTTTTCAAGCCCTGCCCAAGGGCTCGGCCAAGCAGCCCCAGCTCATCAGTGGCCTACCCCAGTCCCTGCCTAGCGGGGCCTTTGTAGCGGCCTTTACCGGCGCCCACGGCCTGGCCAATGGGCTCGATGCGGTGCTCGATGTCGCAGCTGAGCTGCAACGTTTGGGTCGCCACGACATCCAGTTGCTCTTTATCGGTGATGGCCGCTGTAAGCCAGATCTGGAGCGCCGAGTTGCCTGCGAGGGTCTGGTTAACTGCCATTTTTTGCCGCCGATTCCCAAGCCCAAGCTGGCCCAAACCCTGCAGCAGAGCGTTCATGTGGGCCTGATGGTGCTCGATGACATCCCCGCCTTCTACCGGGGTACCTCTCCCAACAAGTTCTTTGATTACCTGGCCTGCGGTCTGCCGGTGGTGAACAACTACCCAGGTTGGCTGGCTGAGATGATCAGCGAGCACCAGTTGGGCATCCCGGTGTCGCCCCGCGTTCCGGCGGCCTTTGCTGCGGCCCTGATCCGATTGGCCGATCAACCGGCGCTGGCGTCCACCATGGGGACCAACGCCCGTGCCCTAGCCGAATCCCGCTTCTCCCGCCTGGTTCTCGCTGATCAGTGGCGTCATGTGCTGGAAACCACGGCCGCTCGCTACGCCGGCCGCCGCCATGGCTACTTGGGGCAACAGGTCTACGCCCTGTTTAAGGGGCTGGCTGACCGCCTCACTGCCCTGCTGGGTTTGTTGCTGCTCTCACCGTTGCTACTGGTGATAGGAGCACTGGTGCATTTCCGCCTCGGCGCACCCGTCCTGTTCCGACAGCAGCGTCCTGGTTACCTTGGCCGGCCTTTCTGGCTGCTGAAGTTCCGCACCATGACCAATGCCCGCGACATCAGCGGCGCCCTGCTACCAGATGCTCAGCGGCTCACAACCTTTGGCCGTTGGCTGCGTAGTAGCTCCATCGATGAACTCCCTGGGCTGCTCAACATTCTGCGCGGCGAGATGAGTTTCATTGGCCCTAGGCCCTTGCTGATGCAGTACCTACCCCTTTATTCTGCTGAGCAAGCCCGTCGCCACGATGTGAAACTAGGTTTCAGTGGCTGGGCCCAGATCAACGGTCGCAATTCCATCTCCTGGGAGGACAAGTTCCGTCTTGATGTCTGGTATGTCGACCACCAGAGCTTCTGGCTTGATCTTCGTATTCTTCTACTCACGATTTGGAAAGTGATTCGTCGTGAAGGAATCAGTGCAGCCGGTGAAGCCACCATGGCTCCCTTCGTCGGAACACCCGTGAGCCGATGAGTATCTTTGTTCAAGCATTGATGCTTTCATCTTTCCCTTGCCTTGCCTCATCAAATTCGTATGCCATTTAATTAATAGCATTTATCGTATTCGTTTCCCAACTGCCAATATGGTGCCAATATGCCAGCAGATTTCGCCCTTTTGCCGTGATTGATTTTTCGTCCCAACGTCAATAGCGTAAATTCATTCTCTCCGCTAAAATATATTGTACACATCTGTGGTTTAGGCGTCTCCAAGCATTGCGGATGTTGCTCTTCGAAGTGGAACCGTTGATTTTGTGTTATTTGCGGGCCGCTTCGATAGGCTCTGCTAAGCCTGTCTTAAATCTCTGCTAAGTTGACCTTTGTGCTCATGGAAAGACTAATTGGTGTTTTTGGGTCCGGCGGCTTTGGGAGAGAAGTTATGCCACTTATCAGCCAGGGATGCTCGTCTTCGCCTCAAATGCAAGTATCAGTGCGCACTGTTTTTGTGGTTGATGATGCCACCTGTGCTACGGAGGTAAATGGATGCGAGCAAATGTCATTCGACAACTTTTGCCTTTCCCCTGCTCAGTCTAAGGCCATTGTGATATCCGTTGGGGATGGTAAGCTCCGACAAGCTATATATAATCGAGTAGTCGAGAGAGATATTCCTCTTCTTTCTGTAAAGGCGCTAAACTCGGTTCAGCTTCAGGCAGTTGAAATAGGAGAGGGTTCAATTTTATGTCCATATACAACCATAACATCAAATGTAAAAATTGGCAAATGCTTTCACGCTAATCTTTATAGTTATGTTGCGCATGACTGTATTATTGGAGACTTCGTTACCTTTGCCCCTGGTGTCAAGTGCAATGGAAATATTCTTGTTGAAGATGACGTATATGTTGGCACTGGCGCCATTATTAAGCAGGGAAAGAAAGGTCGCCCAATAGTTATTGGGAGAGGTTCAAAAATCGAGGCTGGATCATATGTTACTAGAAGTGTTGAGCCTGGGGTGACGGTATTCGGAAACCCTGCTGTTAAGCTGACTCTTTCCAGCCTCCGCAAGAAGCGGTCTGCTGAATAATGTTTTCCCTGATTCTCTCCTGATGATTATTGTAACTGGAGCGTCTTCTGGCATTGGCAAGGAAGTAGCTCGACTTCTTGCAGAAAATGTTGATGCAAGCAATTTAGTCGTGATTTCTAGGACAGATCCCGAAATTGTAAATAGTGAATGGATAAAATGCGATTTATCAGATTCATCTGAATTAAAAGAACTCATTTCAGCTCTTAAGCTGAAGGTGAATCGCCTCGACTTTATCGTCCATTGTGCTGGCGTAATGAAAAGTCAATCGAGCTCATCCCTAGGGGTCGATGACGCTATTGAATCGTTTATGGTTAATACGATTGCTCCGCTTTGTATTACTTCGGCTCTATCTCGGCAGTTAGCCAAATCCAGGGGAGTCGCAGTTGTTATATCCAGTATAGCCTCAAAGCTGGATATACCAGGCGAATCCATTTATTCTGCAACGAAATCTGCGCTCGACAAGGGATTTGAGACGCTATCCGCAGACTTATCGAGACTTGGAATAACTTTTCTGAAAATTCATCCGGTAATGATAGATACTCCTATGACGAGATTGCTGACTGACTCGCAGAGGGCTTATATGCATCAACAAAGGACTACTAAGGCTGAGCCCAGTGCGCTTGATCTTGCCCAGTTTATTGTCGAGCTACGTGAATGCAACCACTTTGCTACTGGTTCTAGTATTTACTTTGGCGGTATCCGTCGTTAAATGAGAGACCTCCATCGTCGCCTCCAGGTACTGGAGAAAAACTTGCCTTTCCCAGTTTTAAGTTGCAAGGAGCATGATCTAGCTGAAGTGCTCTGCGATGTACTTCTGGCATCAAAGAGATCGCTCCATATCTGTACAATTAATGCTGAAATTGCCCATTGTTTTATGACTAGTTCGAGGTCGCAGAAAGCTTTGCAGTATGTAAGCTACTTTGTGCCCGATGGTATTGGTGTTGAGCTCGCCTATAAGTTTCTTTTCGGTGCCGATGCTGGCAAGTTGCCGGGTATTGAATTTTCCGAGGAATTACTCAAGGAGTGTGCATTGCGCTCTTGGAATGTCGCTCTTTACGGTGCTACCAAGGGTCGTGTATTAGATGCAGCAAGTTATTTGACCAACAAATATCCACCTCTCAGTATTTCCGCTGTTTTGGATGGATACTCCGATTCTGATGACTTAAGGGTGTTCTTGCGCAAATGTCAAGACGAGTCTGTCAGGCTTGTTTTGGTTGCGTTAGGCCATCCAGCTCAGGATGAGTTTATTTCTAAGTATTTTGGTTCTTTGTCCGCAATCTGGGTTGGAGTTGGAGGCTCATTTGATGTCTGGTCTGGTGCAAAGAGGCGTTCGCCACGACTTTTTTCTTGGATAGGCCTTGAGTGGCTTTACAGAATTTTGCAAGATCCATCTCCGCAGCGGCTTAAGAGATCGCTTGCTCTCCCCGCTTTTTGCTTAGACATGATATTTTTTCGCCTTGGCTTATACCGCCATCCTTGAGCTGTTTGGGCAAGGTCATGTTGTTGTCTTTACACAAAAGCATAATAACTTGCTTCCTGGGTGTAGCAATATGGTTTTTCGTTGATATAATCAATCATTGCTTCTCGCTCAAATTTATTTATTCTCTGGTTTTTGCTGTTCGCCTCGGCCTTATTTGCTTTAATAATTTAGTGCCGAGTATTACTTGGCATTTTTTGTCCGCGAACGCCTTAAGCTCTATCGTCGATTCTTGTCTTTGTGCTTTTCCTTTCTGCGTTTGCTCCATGAGCGTCCTGCTACCTGCGAGCTTATGAATCCCATTTTATGGATCTTGAGAGTTAGAGGCTGGGCTCTTTCGTTGCGTCGTTGGTGATCCCTTTGTGCTCCTTTGGAAAATTCTTAATGCTAGTGCTGTGGATGGTGCCGGATATGCGCCCTCTTCCACCCCTGCTCAATAAATCGCGTTTGTGTCAATGACTATTGCTCTCTGGCCTCATTTCGATACCGAGCAGATCGACGCCGCTTCCCGCGTGCTCGCATCCGGCAAGGTGAACACCTGGACCGGCCAGGACACCAAGGCTTTCGAGCAGGAGTACGCCCTCTGGTGCGGCAGCAGCCATGCCATCGCCATGGCCAATGGCTCCTTGGCCCTCTCTGCCGCGTACCTGGCGATCGGCCTGGGCAAAGGCGATGAACTCATCACCACGCCGCGCACCTTCATCGCCACCGCTTCCAGCGCCGTGTTGCTTGGCGCCAAGCCTGTGTTTGCCGACGTGGATCCCGATTCCGGCGCCATCACCGCAGCCACCATTGCTCCGCTGATTACCACCCGCACTAAGGCCATCGCCGTTGTGCACCTGGGTGGCTGGCCCGCAGACATGTCTGCCATCTGCGATCTGGCCAGAAGCCACGGCATTGCCGTGATCGAAGACTGCGCTCAAGCCCACGGCGCCCGGATCAATGGCCAGTCCGTTGGCAGCTTCGGTGATGTGGCCGCCTGGAGCTTCTGCCAAGACAAGATCCTCAGCACCGCTGGTGAAGGCGGCATGGTCACCACCTCCCGCCCTGAGCTCTGGGATGCCATGTGGGCCTTCAAAGACCACGGCAAACCCCATGAGGCCGTATTCGGCCGCGAGCACCCGCCCGGCTTCCGTTGGCTGCATGAGCGCTTCGGCTCCAACTTCCGCCTCACCGAACTGCAAAGCACCATCGGCCGCATCCAGCTCCAGCGCCTCCCTGATTGGACTGCCGCTCGCACCCGCAACGCGCTGCAGTTGGCCGAGGCTTTGCGCGACCTGTCCGCCGTGCATGTCCCCCTGCCTCCTGAGGGGCTCACCCATGCTTGGTACAAGTTCTATGCCTTCGTGAGACCGGATGCTCTCGCTGATTGCTGGAGTCGTGATCGCATCCTCTCGGAAATCGCTGCCCTTGGTTATCCAGCCCTCTCCGGCAGCTGCAGCGAGATCTATCTGGAGAAGTGCTTCCAGGACGCAGGTTTGGCCCCATCTGAGCGCCTGCCCGTTGCCCGAGAACTCGGCGACACCAGCCTGATGTTCCTCGTGCACCCCACCATCACCCCCGAACAGATGGGGGGCTATGCCGACGCTGTGCGGACGGTGGTGCAGCGGGCTTGCCGTTAGTTCTGTTTGGCCAGAAGCGTCCCCTGGTTTTGGTTGCTCTGTTGCTTGGAACGTCGGCTGCAGGGCTGTGGCCGGCCTGGCCCTGGCTT
>NZ_JAGQCP010000069.1:0-9801 GCF_024346255.1 Cyanobium sp. BA5m-10
CGTGCTCTATTCCGGCAACCAGGGCCGTTGCCACGACCTGGTCACCCTGCTCGGTGCGGCCCTGCTGCTTAAGGACGAGCCCAGCTTCCAGTTTCTGTTTATCGGTAAAGGGCCCCAGCACCAGCGGGTGCGCCAGCTTGTCTACGACTGGGGTCTCAGCAACTGTCGCTTCCTGCCCTATCAAGACCTTGATGTGTTGCCCTATTCGCTCACCAGTGCCGATCTGGCCGTTGTGAGCCTGGGCATTGATGCCGAAGGTCTGGTGGCCCCCAGCAAGCTCTACGGCCACCTAGCCGCCGGCACCCCGATCGCGGCGATCACTCCCCCCGGCTCGGATCTGCAGCGCTTGGTGCAAAACCACGGCTGCGGCCGCTGGTTTGCCAATGGTGATTCAGCCCAGCTAGCCGACTGGATCCGCCAGCTCCGGGTCCAACCCGAGCTAGCCGCTGCCTGTGGTGCCGCCGCTCGCGAGCTGCTGCTCAGCTCTGCCTCGCCCCAGATCATCACCGCGCGCTACTGGTCCCTGCTCCAGCGCCACCTGCCAGCAGACAAGCAGCTCAACACCTTGGCGCCTTAGCCACCAGATGAACCGCGTACGGCATCGGTGGGCAGCGATCTCGCCGGGCAACGGCGCAACGTGATGGTGATTTCATGCGGCTTCTCAATCTGCCCATCGCTAAGTTGCCCGTACTAAGGGATAAGGCTTGAAGTCGCGCTAGAGCTTCTACTGGTCATTACCGGTCATTTCAGCCCCCATTCCCTCTTTCCACCGCCATGACCGTGCCCGCCAAAACCGCCCTGATCACCGGCATCACCGGCCAAGACGGCTCCTACCTAGCCGAGCTGCTGCTGGAGAAGGGCTATGCGGTGCACGGCATCAAGCGCCGCGCTAGCAGCTTCAACACCAGTCGCATTGATCACCTCTACCAAGACCCCCACGAGAGCGATCCCAGGCTCGTGTTGCACTACGGCGATCTCACCGACAGCACCAACCTGATCCGCATCATCCAGCAGGTGCAGCCCGATGAGATCTACAACCTCGGCGCCCAGAGCCATGTGGCCGTGAGCTTTGAGGCGCCCGAATACACCGCCAATAGCGATGCCCTCGGCACCCTGCGGATCCTGGAAGCCGTGCGCATGCTCGGGCTCACGCACAAAACCCGCATCTACCAGGCCAGCACCAGCGAGCTCTACGGCCTAGTGCAGGAGATACCCCAGAAGGAAACCACGCCCTTCTATCCCCGCAGCCCCTATGGCGTGGCCAAGCTCTACGCCTACTGGATCACGGTGAACTACCGCGAGGCCTACGGGATGTATGCCTGCAACGGCATCCTGTTCAACCACGAGAGCCCGCGGCGCGGCGAAACGTTTGTGACGCGCAAGATCACCCGCGGCCTGGCCCGCATCAACGAAGGCCTCGATGGCTGCCTGTTCATGGGCAATCTCGATTCCCTGCGCGATTGGGGCCACGCCCGCGACTACGTGGAGATGCAATGGCGCATGCTGCAGCAACCCGGCACCCCAGAAGATTTCGTGATCGCCACCGGCCGCCAGGAATCGGTGCGGCGTTTCATTGAGCTGGCAGCCAGTCAGCTGGGCTGGGCTGCTGCTGGTGGGCCCGCCATCGAGTGGCAGGGAGAAGGCGTGGAGGAAATCGGTCGCCGCGCTGACACCGGCGCCGTGGTGGTGCGCATCGATCCCCGTTATTTCCGCCCCGCCGAAGTGGAAACCCTGCTCGGCGATCCCACCAAAGCCCAACAGAAGCTGGGCTGGACCCCCACCACCACCTTGGAAGAGCTGGTGGCCGAGATGGTGGCAGCCGATAAGCAAGAGGCGGCCAAAGAAGCCCTGCTGCGCCGCAAGGGCTTTGCGGTGGTGGGCTCGATGGAGAATCCACCCACCAAGTCTGCCGGCGTGAGTTGATGGCAGAAGACATCCGCTGGCAGCAGCGCTTCAGCAACTACAACAGGGCGCTGGCTCAGTTGGAAACCTTCGTAGAACCACCCGCGCTGAACGAACGCGAACAGCAGGGGCTGATCAAAGCTTTTGAATACACATTTGAACTGGCCTGGAATACCTTGCGGGATCTCTTGCGCAGCCAGGGCAATACGACGCTGCTGGGTTCGCGTGACACCCTGCGGGAAGCCTTTCGCCTTGGCCTGATTGATGCGGGGGAAAGCTGGATGCTGATGATTCAAGATCGCAATCTCACCAGCCACAGCTACAACCGCGCTACGGCTGATGCGATCGCAGCTCAGATCCTCAATAGCTACCTGCCCTGCTTCCAGCAACTAAGCCAGAGATTGAAATTGCGAGTTCTAGAAGAGCAGCAATGACCAACCATTGCACCCCTACACCAGCAACTAGCCCAGCGGCTTTCCCCGGAATCCCAGAGAGCTCAGCGAGCCAACTGCTGAATCTGCTCATAGACCAAGCCCAGCTCGAGGCTATCTGGCTGTTCGGCTCGCGGGCCATGGGACGCCATCAGCCAGGATCTGACATTGATCTCTGTCTTGAGGCGCCCCAGTTGGGCCACAGCGATCTCCTGCGTTTGATGCATGCCGTGGATGAGCTGTGCCTTCCCTGGCGGGTGGATCTGCTGCTGCAGCATCAGCTGGATGCCGAGGTGCGGGCCCATGTGCAACGGGTGGGGCGCCCCATCTGGAAGCGCCAATGACAGCCTCTCAATCGACCCTGATCACCGCCGCCGACCGCATCTACGTGGCCGGCCACCGCGGCATGGCCGGCAGTGCGATCTGCCGCGCCTTGCTGCGCTCTGGCTATGGCGATCCGGCCCAGGGGGGTGCCCTCCTCAGCGCCACTCGCGAGCAGCTTGATCTGCTCGATCCCTCAGCGGTTGCGGCCTGGTTTGCCATCAACAAGCCCACGATCGTGGTGCTGGCGGCAGCAAAGGTGGGCGGGATTGCGGCCAACAGCGCCTATCCGGCCGATTTCTTGCTGGAGAATCTCAAAATCCAGACCCACGTGATCGAAAGCGCCTGGCGCAGCGGCGTGCGGCGGCTGTTGTTTCTTGGCAGCAGCTGCATCTACCCCAAACTCGCTGAGCAGCCGATTCGGGAAGAAGCCCTGCTCAGCGGGGCGCTTGAGCCCACTAACGAGTGGTACGCGATCGCCAAGATCAGCGGCATCAAGCTCTGTGAGGCCCTGCGGGCCCAGCATGGCTTTGATGCCATCAGCCTGATGCCCACCAACCTCTACGGCCCGGGCGACAACTACCACCCCACCAACAGCCATGTGCTGCCGGCCCTGATCCGCCGCTTCCATGAGGCAGCCGAGGCCAACTCCCCCAGCGTGACCTGCTGGGGCACAGGTAAGCCCCTGCGGGAGTTTTTGCATGGGGATGATCTCGGCGAGGCCTGCCTGTTTGCCCTCGAGCACTGGCAGCCCGGGTCTGATCAGCTCCAGTTTCTCAACGTGGGCACGGGCATCGACCTGAGCATCCGCGAGTTGGCAGAGGCCGTTGCGGCCGCCACCGGTTTCCAGGGCGAGATCTGTTGGGACGCCAGCAAGCCCGACGGCACCCCCAAAAAACAGCTGGATGTCAGCCGCCTGGCGGCGCTGGGCTGGCGGGCGCGAATCCCTCTTTCTGAAGGCTTGGCCAGCACCGTGGCTGAGTTCCGCCAGCAGCTGGCCCAGCAGAGCGTTCGCCTCTAGAGACCCCATGCGCCAACTTTGTTGTGCTCAAACTATGCGTTTATGCAGCTAGACAGTTGCCGCGATAGGGCCGTCTCCGGGTTGCTCCAGAATGGATAAAAGCCCCCGTGGTGTCATGACTGACCCTTCCCAGCAACCCGCACCCTCCTCCCCTCCTGAATCGCAGCCCGAATTGCAGCCCGAATCGCAGCATGATTTCGATGTGCAGAAGGAGCTGCACCAGAAGATCCGCAATGATCCCGACTACGACGACTGGGAATACGGCACCGAGCCCCTGCCCCACGAAGCCTGGGTCGCTAAGCAGGCCTCCGCTCAAGAACAACCACCGGCCTCGGCCTGAAGCACGGCTCCCTCGGAATCCGTACAACTTCTAGAAGTCGTACGGCTTGTACGGAAATCAGGATCGCGTCGCTCAACACCCCAGGCCGCTAGGCGCCCCAATCAGTACCGGGTGTTTCAAGGCGCCCCCGACCCAATCCGCCCGAAAGCCCCTGCCCTGGATTCCCTGAAAGAACTAAAGCAAGAAATGCTTTCGCGGCTGCGTGCCCAGCATTCCTGCCATGGTTGTTGCCAAGCGCACCAGCAAGAACCAGCTCACCCCCCTGCATCCCGGTGGGGCCGATGCGGTGCGCACGCGATTGGCTGAGCTGGGCATCAGCGAGGCCGACGTGACTGATGCGGCGAACTGGGCGCGGCAACCGTGAGGCCGGCCCCGCTGCGCGCCGTGTTCGACACGAATGTGCTGGTGTCTGCGCTGTTGTTTAGCCAAGGGCGGCTGAGCTGGCTACGGACCAGCTGGCAAAAGGGTCGGCTCACGCCCGTATTGGCTGAGCCCACGGCCCGGCTGCGGATCGGGAGCGCTTGCTCGAGGATCTGCTCCCCTGGTGCGAAAGCTGGTCCGCTGCGATCCCCAGTAGCACCTACCGCGTGCGCGACCCCCACGATCAGGTATTCCTGGATTTGGCCCTGGCTGCGGCAGCCCCTGAGCCCCCACCCCCCTCTGATTTGCAACTGTGCAGGAATTTGTACAGCTTGTACAGATTTCGGACTGGGTTTCACATCGGACTGGGTTTCACATTTTGGACAGGGTTTCAGCTCACCCCTTCTGATCCAAAATCCGCAGCTGGCCTCGGACTGAGTCGCTTCACCAGGTTGAGGCCAGCCAGGCATAGCAGGGTCATGCCGATCCAGAAGCCACCGGCGTGTCTTTGGGCATCGAGGGCTAAGCCGGCCAGCAGTGGCGCCCCTAGAGCGCTCAGGGCAAAACATTGGGAAAAAAGAGCCATGGCCAAGCCCTGGTGCTCCCTGGGACTGAGCTCGATCACCGCTGCGGTGGCAATCGGCAGGAAAGCAGCTGCCCCTAGGGCCAGGGGCAGCTGGGCCAGCAGCACCAGCCAAAGCCCCTGGCTGCTCAGGGCTGAAAAGGCCAGCAGCACCGTGCCCATGGCAAAGCAGGCCAGGCTCAGCCCCAGCCCCTGCGCTATCGGACGCTTGGCCAGGGCCTGACCCACCGGCCACTGGATCAGCACCAGCACGCCTAGCTGCAGGCCAACTAGTAGAGCCCCCAGGCTTTCGGGCATGGCGGCCCGCTCCAGGCCGCCGCGCACCAGATCCAGGGGCAGGGCGCTCTGCATCAGTGCCGGTAGCGAGGTGGCCAGCAGGCTGATCGCTAGTAGCGGCAGTAGTGGCGGCAACCATTGGCGCCAGGGGGTGTGGTCGGCTGGATCGAAGCTGGCAGGGCTAGCCCGCTGCAGGGGCTGCTTTAGCAGCAGCAATACCACCAGCAGTAGGCAGATGATGTCGATCAGGTAGATGCCCCGCAGATGGCCGGCCGCCGCCAGCAGCGCCCCGAGCAGGGCTCCAGCCGCAATCCCAGCCGCATCGGCGCTGCGCACCAATGCATAGCCCCGGGCGGTGGGAATCGGGGCAGGCCCCATGCGGCAGCCCAGGGGCACCGCCAGCTCAACCGCCGGCCAGTAGAGCCCGGCAGCGATGCCGATCAGCAATTGCCCCTGCACGTAGCCCGGGAAGCTGGCCGTGCCAAACAGCCGCAGATCCCCCAGCAGGGCTGCTAGGGCGGCCAGTAGCACCGGTATCGAGCAGGCCAGCCCCCGATCCAGCAGCATGCCGCTCATGAAGCGACCAGCCGTGCCCGCCAGCGCCGCCAGCGCCAAGCCCTGGGTCACCGACTGGGCGCTGAAGGCCGCCTGGTGGAACACGATCGGCGTTAGGTACAGCACCCCACCGGCTCCAAATGAAGCCACTAGGCGCACTAGGGCCACCTGGCGCAGTGCCGCCGGAAACTGGCCCAGCCAGCCGGACTGCGCCGGACTGGCGTTACCTGGCGGACTGGCGGAACGGAAGGGGCGCAAACGGGCCGTTAGCTAGGTGAGGTGAGTCTGGCGCCCTGGCGCGGGAGAATAAGAAACCCTTGCCTTTGGCCTTGGCTCGCCGCTCGTTCCGCCTTTGGTGTTGCTTTGCCGGAGCTCTGGCCCTGGGCTGCATGCCTGCTTGGGCTGCCGAGGAGTTGGTGCTGCAACTCGATGGCCTGGAGCTGCCCATCGACCTGGTGGCCCTGGAGTCTTGGACTCGCCAGCCCGAGCAGGCAGGGAATGGCCTGCAAGCGTGGCTCACGCTGCTGGATTCCCAGAGTCGCCGCGACCTGGTCCGCTTGCTGCAGGCGCCGCTGCTGCGGGATCGCAGCTTTGGGCTGCAGCTGCTCAACAGCTGGACCGGTGAGCAGATGCTTAAAGAAGCCGGCAGCCTGCTGACCACTGGCCCCGCTGACCGCAGCACGGCACCGCTGCTGCTCAGCAGCCTGCGTCAGTTGCTGGAGCGGCAGAGCAGCGTCTCCGCCCTGGAGCTGCTGCGGGCCCTGCCTGTGGCCAGCGTCACCCTGCGCCTCGATGGGGCGCTGCAGCTGGCTGGACAGTGGCGCAGCCAGCTGAAGCGGCAAAACACTGCCCTCCAGCGGTTGCGCCAGCTGCCCCTGCCCCGGCGTAGCTCCAGTCCTTTGGGGTTTACGAGCGCCGTGCGGCGCCAGCCCCAGCGCCTGCAGTTGCCGGTGCCCCATCGGGTGGCGCCCCTGCCTCTGGAGCTATGGCCTGCCCAGCAGGCCCGCCGTGGCCCTTGGCTACTGCTGATGCCGGGCCTGGGCGGCAGCGCCGACCAGCTCAGCTGGTTGGCGGCGGCTCTGGCCGACCGGGGTTGGCCCGTCTTGGTGGTGGTCCATCCCGGCAGCGACCAGCAGGCACTGCAGGCGTCGCTGCTTGGTGATGCCCCACCGCCCGGGGCCGAAACCCTGCCCCAGCGCCTGGCAGATCTGCAGGCCGTGCTTGAGGCCCAGCGGGAGGGTCAGCTGCCTGCTTTGGGCCCGGCGCCTGCGGGGGAGCAGGGAGTGGTGCTGGGGGGGCACTCGCTTGGTGGCCTGGCTGCGCTGATGGGGGCTGGCCTGGTGCCGGAGCGGGGACTTGGTCGCCGTTGTGAGCTGGCCCTGGCGTCCTTGCCGCTCACCAACCTGTCGCGGCTGCTCCAGTGCCAGCTGCCTCGGATCACCGGTGATGGCGACGCCAGCGCAGGCCCCTTGCGGTCCCAGGCCACGCCCTTGCTGGGAGTGGTTGCCTTCAATGGTTTCGGCAGCCTGCTTTGGCCCCACCGCGGCCTGCAAGACCTCAACGTGCCGGTGCTGCTGGTGGGCGGCAGTCTCGATCTGGTGACGCCTCCGGTGCAGGAGCAGCTGGCCGTGTTTGCTGGAGCCACCCATCCCCACAGCCGCCTGGTGCTTGTGGAGGGGGCCAGCCATTTCTCACCGGTGCGTATCGACAACCGGGGCGAAGCGTTGTTTCGACTCGGTGAGGAGCTGGTGGGCATCGAGCCCCTGAAGGTGCAGGCGCTGCTGCTCAACGTCACCAGCGAATTTCTGCAGGGCTTTGAGCATCCATTGCTGCTTTCCCCCCAGCGGCGCGAACAGGACGGCGTCCGGGCCTATGTGCTCGATCGCCACCAGGCTCGCCGCTGGCAGGGGTTGCTGCCGCCGGAGTGAGCTTCAGCGGCTGGCCTGCAGCAAGGTGCAGAGCTGGCTGGGGTTGATCCTCTCGATTCCATCGCCGATGCCGTATTGCTCGTCACCGGCGTAAACCAGGAAGCTCCGCTTTGGCTGCAGGTCGGCCCGGGCCTGATGGAACCCCTTGCCTGGTTTCGCGGCCAGGCCGCGTTTCACCTCGATCGCCCAGCGCTCGGGCCCAGGCAGATCCAGCACCAGGTCCATTTCAGCTCCGGCAGCGCTGCGGTAGAAACAAGCCTGTGTGCGCTCGGGAGCGACGCTGAGCAGCTGCTCGATCACGAAGCCCTCCCAGCTGCCGCCGGCCACCGGGTGGCCCAGGACCGCTTCCCGGTTGTCCAGGCCCAGCAGGGTGTGCAGCACGCCACTGTCCCGCACATACACCTTGGGTGATTTCACCAGCCGCTTGCCGGTGTTGCTGTGGAATGGTGGCAGACGTCGCACCAGCAGCAGGTCAACCAGCAGATCTAGGTAGCGCGCGGCCGTTTTGCCATCCACTCCCAGCCCCCGGCCCAGCTGGGCGGTGTTTAGGAGGCCTCCCTGGTCGTGGGCCAGCATGGTCCAGAAGCGTCGCAGGGTTTCCGCTGGGATCCGAGCACCGAGCTGGGGAATGTCCCGCTCTAGGTAGGTACGAATGAAGTTGCTGCGCCAGATCACGCTGCCGGGTTCATCACCGGCCAGAAAGCTCTCCGGAAAGCCGCCGCGAATCCACAGCAGCTCCTGCTGCGGTGCTCCCACCTCCAGCAGGTTGAAACCCTCCAGTTGCAGGTAGGCGATGCGTCCCGCCAGAGATTCGCTCGATTGGCGCAGCAGATCGAGGGAGGCGGAACCCAGCAGCAGAAAGCGATGGCTCCGCCTGCCGCTGCGGCGGCCCTGGTCGATCAGGCCCCGTAGCACGGCAAACAGCTCGGGCAGCCGTTGCACCTCATCCAGGATCACCAGCTTGTCGGCATGGCTGCTCAGATACAGCTCGGGGTCGCTCAGCCTGGCTCGATCGCCTGGCGATTCCAGATCGAGATAGAGACTCGTTTGATCAGCGGCGATCTGTTCCGCAAGCGTCGTTTTGCCCACCTGCCTGGGGCCCAGCAGAGCCACGGCGGGAAACTGATTCAGCCGCTCGCGCACCAAGGCCAGCTTCTGCCGCTGCAGCACAGGTTCCTCTGCTTTTACACACTATTTATCCTTGCATTTCTGGAGCAAGGCTCCCGATTTGCAAGGATTTTGCAAGTTTAAGACTCAGGTTTAAAGCTCAGGTTTAAGGCTCAGGCTTGAGCTTCAGAGACAAGCTCAGAACTTGATGCGCGGATCGAGCACGGCCACCAGTAGATCCACCAGCACCGTCACCAGCACCACCAGGCCGGCCACCACCACCACGATGCCCTGCACCAGCGGGTAGTCGCGCTGGCCGATCGCTTCCTGCAGCCGGAAGGCGATGCCGGGCCAGGAGTAGGTGACCTCGATCAGCAGCGCTCCGCCGATCAGCGACGCCACGGTGATGCCCGTGATCGTGAGCACCGGCAGCAGGGCATTGGGCAGGGCGTGGCGCAGCACCACCCGGGCCTCGCCCAGGCCGCGGCTGCGGGCTGCTTCCACGTAATCGGAGCCGAGGGTGCGGCGCAGATTGAGTCGCAGCGAGTTGGCGAAGATGCCGCTGAGCAATAGGCCCAGGGTGGCCGCTGGCAGCACCAGATGGCGCACACTCCCCAGCAGCAGCTGCCATTCGCCCGTGGCCAGGCCACTGCGCAGGCTGTCGAGCAGGTAGAAGCCGCTGCCCTCGGGCGGCAGCAAGGTGGGCGGGAAGCGCCCCCCCACCGGCAGCCAGCCCAGCCACACCGCAAACACCAGCTGCACCACCATCGCGGCCCAGAAGGGCGGTAGGGCATAGGTGCCGATGCCGTAGAGCCGGCCGGCGAGATCAAGCTTCCCTTCCGGGCGGGCAATGCCGGAAAAGCCCACCGCTAAACCCACAACGGCAGCCAGCAGCAGGGCCACCACCCCCAGCTCCAGGGAGGCCGGCAGGCTTTGGCGAATCACTTCCGTCACCGGTTCCTGGTTGGTGAGCGAGG
>NZ_JAGQCP010000007.1:0-87866 GCF_024346255.1 Cyanobium sp. BA5m-10
AAGCCATGGCCGATCGCATTGTGGAGGAGGCCAACCACGCCTTCCACCTGAACATGACCATGTTCCAGGAACTGGAAGGCAATCTGATCGCCGCTATTGGCAAGGTTCTGTTTGGCTTCCTTACCCGGCGTCAGCGTTCGGGCAGCACGGAAGTGGCGGCGGCCTGAGCCAGAGTTGGCGGGCCGCAGCCTCTGAGTGTCTTGCGCCCCCTTCGCTTTTTGGTGCCAGGCACCAGCGGTCGCTACCGCTGCGGTGGCCTGCTGGTGGAGCAGCAGACGGCCCGGCTGCTGGCCGAACTGGTGCCAACACAACTGGTCACCTATCGGCAGCGGGAGCCTGGACTGCCCTACCTGGGTGATCTGCTACATGCTGAACCCCTAGGCAGCCCTGCCGCCACCGACTCCCTGTGGATCGTGAGCTGGGGCTTTGATGTGCCGCGCCAGCTGGGGGCGTTGCGGGGCCGGCCGGTGGCCTACCACGCCCATAGCAGCGGCTACGGCTTCCGCTTGCCCCCCGGGGTGCCGGTGCTGGCAGTGAGTCGCAACACCCTGGGCTACTGGGGCCAATGGGCCAGCCGCAATCCGCTGTTCCTGGTGCCCAACGCCCTGGAGGCCAGTTGGATCGCCCGCGGTGATCGCCCCCACAACTGCGGCGCTGAGCCGGCGCCGAGCGGCCGCTCGATTGATGTGCTGATCCAGCGGCGCAAGACCAGCACCTACGTGCTGGAGCAGCTGGTGCCAGCCCTGCGGGCCCGCGGGCTCACGGTGCTGGTGCAGGACGGCTGGGTGGAAGATCTGGTGGGGCTGTTCAACAGCGCCAAGGTGGTGGTTTACGACTCCGCAGACCACTGGCGCTGCAGTGGTGTGAGCGAAGGCTTTGGTCTGCCGCCGATCGAGGCCCTGGCCTGTGGCTGCGTGCTATTCAGCAGCCTCAACCACGCCCTGGCTGACAACCTGGACCCCGGGGGCTTGGCCTATCAGATCGGTATGGGCAGCCTGGCCGCCGACGGGGAGCGGATCGCTGCGGCGGTGGCCGATCCAGCCGCCTGGCTGCCTGCGCCACGCCGCTTGGAAGAGTTGCTTGATGAGCTCAGTGAACCGCGGCTGCGCCAGCGCTGGCGCCAGGCCCTGGAGGCGATCAACATCCACATCGATCGGCTGCAGGCCGGTGAGCCGCCCCTGCGGCCCCCTTCTCTGCTCCAGCTGCGCTTGGAGCGCTGGCGGCAGAGGTTGGCCCGTCGCCTTGCCTAGGGTCTCAGGAATGAGCGCATTTCTAGCCGGCCTCAACGACGCCCAGCGCAAGGCGGTGGACCACCACACCGGTCCGCTGCTGGTGGTGGCAGGTGCGGGCAGCGGCAAAACCCGCGCCCTCACCCACCGCATCGCCCACCTGATCGGCCACCACGGCGCCGATCCGGCCCATCTGCTCGCCGTCACCTTCACCAACAAGGCGGCCCGCGAGATGAAGGAGCGGCTGGAGCTGCTGCTGGCCCAGAAGCTGGCCCAGAGCCAGTTCGGCCAGCCCTGGAGCACCCTGCCGGCGGTGGAGCAGCGCCAGCTGCGCTCGCGCATCTACCGCGAGGTGATCAAGGAGCTGTGGATCGGCACCTTCCATGCCCTGTTTGCCCGGCTGCTGCGCTTCGACATCGACAAGTTCAAGGATCCCGAAGGACTCAGCTGGACGCGCCAGTTCTCGATCTACGACGAGAACGACGTCCAGAGCCTGATTAAGGAGATCGTCACCCAGGAGCTGCAGCTAGATCCCAAGCGCTTTGAGCCCAAGAAGGTGCGCTGGGCGATCAGCAACGCCAAGAACCAGGGTTGGATGCCCGAGCAGCTTGAAGCCGATGCCGGCGGCCAGCGGGGCAAGTTGATGGCGGAGACCTACCGGCGCTACCGGCGCGCCCTGGCCGCCAACAACGCTCTCGATTTCGATGATCTGCTGCTCTTCCCCGTGCAACTGCTGCGCCAGAACGAGCAGATCCGCGACTACTGGCACCGGCGCTTTCGTCATGTGCTGGTGGATGAATACCAGGACACCAACCGCACCCAGTACGACCTGATCAAGCTGCTGGTGACCAACGGTCGAGAACCCTCCGACTACGACGACTGGGATGGGCGCTCGGTGTTTGTGGTGGGTGACGCCGACCAGAGCATCTACAGCTTCCGCGCCGCCGATTTCACGATCCTGATGGGCTTTCAGGACGACTTCGGTGACGGGGCCGCCAGTGAGACCACCGCCACGATGGTGAAGCTGGAGGAGAACTACCGCTCCACTGCCACGATTCTGGAGGCGGCTAATGCCCTGATCGCCCACAATTCCGAGCGGATCGATAAGGTTTTGCGCCCCACCCGAGGTGAGGGCGAATTGATCTCCCTCACCCGCTGCGATGACGAGATCGCCGAGGCCGAGGCGGTGGTGCACCGCATGCGCATGCTTGAAGCCGCCCACCCCGATCTCAGCTGGGGCGATATGGCCGTGCTTTATCGCACCAACGCCCAGTCCCGGGCGATGGAGGAGTCGCTGGTGCGCTGGGGCATCCCCTACATCGTGGTGGGGGGGCTGCGCTTCTACGACCGGCGCGAGATCAAGGATGTGCTCGCCTACCTCAAGCTGCTGGTCAACCCCGCCGACACCGTCAGTCTGTTGCGGGTGCTCAATACCCCCAAGCGCGGCATCGGTAAAACCACGATCGAGCGACTCACCGACGCCTCAAACCAGCTCGGCATTCCCCTCTGGGAAGTGGTCCGTGATGCAGAAGCAGTGCGTTCTTTGGGCGGCCGCTCGGCCAAGGGGTTGCTGCAGTTTTGCGAGTTGATCAACGGCCTCCAGGCCTGTGCTCAAGACATCGCCCCTTCTGAATTGGTGCAGCGGGTGATAGAGCAGAGCGGCTACGTGGCTGAGTTGATCACCGAAGGCACCGATGAAGCCGAAGACCGGCGCCGCAACCTCAATGAGCTGGTGAATGCTGCCTTGCAATACCAGGAGGAAAACGAGGAGGGCTCCCTGGAGGATTTCCTGGCTTCGGCGGCCCTGGCCAGCGACGCTGATAGCAAGGACACCGAGCAGGATCGCGTCACCCTGATGACCCTGCATGCCAGTAAGGGCTTGGAATTTCCGGTGGTGTATCTGGTGGGAATGGAGCAGGGTCTCTTCCCCAGCTATCGCTCCTTGGAAGACCCCTCGGCTCTCGAGGAGGAGCGCCGCCTCTGCTACGTGGGCCTCACCCGGGCCAAAGAGCGGCTGTTTCTATCCCATGCCAGTGAGCGGCGGCTTTGGGGTGGCATGCGCGAGCCGGCGGTGCCCTCGGTGTTTCTTTCGGAGCTGCCCAGCGCCCTGATCCAGGGGGACATTCCCCATAGCGGTGGAGCTTCCATTCGCCGTGAGCAGCGCCTGGATCGGCTCACCCGAGTGGATCGCGAGGATTCACGCCAGGTGGCTGGCGGCGGTGCGGCCGGTGCTCCCGCCAATGCGGTGCGGCGCCGGGCGGCTGCCAAAAGCTGGGCGGTGGGGGACCGGCTGCGGCACAGCAGCTTTGGCGAAGGTCAGGTGACCCACCTGTTTGGCAGTGGTGAGAAGGTGTCGATTGCTGTGAAATTTCAGGGGATGGGGCCCAAAATCCTTGACCCGCGCCTGGCGCCGATCGAGCCCGTCTAGGTGGAAATCCCTGGCATTCCAGCGCCCCTGCTGACAGCCCTGAGCCGGTCAGGGGTTGGGCCGGTGGCATTGGTCGGTGGAGGGGTGCGGGATTTGTTGCTGCACCGGGTGCATAACGATCCCTGGCGGGGGCTGCCCGATCTGGACCTGGTGGTGCAGGGCCGGGCTTCAGAGCTGGTTAAGGAGTTGGTTGACGCCTTGGCTGGCCAGCTGGGTGAGGGTGTGGTGCAGCGCTGCCAGGAGCACGGCGCTTACGGCACAGTTGAGCTCGAACTCAACTTGGACGGCCAGCAGGTGCTGCTGGATGTGGCCACCGCCCGCTGCGAGACCTACCCGGTGCCAGCTGAAAATCCTCAGGTGAGCTTCGGCTCTATGGCCGATGACCTGGCCAGGCGTGATTTCAGCATCAACGCCATGGCCTTGGATCTGGTCAGCGGCACCCTGCTCGATCCCCATGGAGGCCAGGCCGATCTGGAGCTGCGCCAGCTGCGCTTTTTGCATCACGGCAGCGTTCGCGACGATCCCACCCGGCTGGTGCGCGGCGCCCGCTATGCGGCTCGGCTGGGGCTGGAGCTTGACGGGGCTAGCGCCGATCAGGCTGCAGCCACACTGGCGCAGTGGCCATGGCCGTGGCGGCAGGGTGATCCGCCGGCTGAGGCGCCGTCAGCCCTGGGCACGCGCCTGCGGATGGAGCTGGAGTTGCTGCTGGAGCGCGAGCCCTGGCTGGCAGCTCTGGGAGCACTGCAGCGCTGGGGCGCTCTGGCGTTGCTTGATCCGGAGCTGCAGGCGGATACGCAGTGGCCGCGGCGGCTGCGCTGGGCTGTTCGGCTGGGGTTGCCGCTGCTGGTGGCCCTGGTGGCGGGAGCGCGCCAACCCCTCGCCCTGGCGGAGCGGCTGCAGTTGCCCCACCGTCAGCACCGGCTGCTAGCGCAATGGTTGGAGTTGCGGCGCCGGCTGGTGGAGCAGCAGCTGGAGGGCTCTCCGGCGCTGCCCGAGCACTGGTGCGCCCTGCTGGAGGCTTCTGGCTGCAGTCCAGAAGCGGTGGCCCTGGCCCTGGCCTGTGGCAGTGGCCCGCGCCGGCCCCTGCTGCGGTGGCTGCTGCGCTGGCGCCAGGTCAAGGCCGAGCTCACCGCCGCTGATCTGCTGGCAGCTGGCATGCGGCAAGGGCCCGAGTTGGGCCAGAGGCTGAGGGAGCTGCGGGCCGAGCGGCTGCGCTTGGAGCGGATCTGAGTGCCGCAGACCCCTCGTTAGCGTGGGCGGATGACTGACCAGATGTCTGCTCCCCGAGTGGTGGTGGCCGTACCGGCCCGGCTGGAATCGGCGCGGCTGCCAGGCAAGCTGCTCGCCGATATTGCCGGCAAGCCCATGCTCCTGCATGTGTTGGAGCGTTGCCGGCAGGCCAAGGGTCTGGCGGCAGTGGTTGTGTGCACAGACAGCGATCAGGTGCGCTCTTTTGCCGAAGGCTGGGGCTTTCCGGTGCTGATGACCTCGCCCCATTGCAGCTCGGGCAGTGAACGCCTGGCCAGCGTGGTGGCGGAGCTGGTGGCTGCCGCGGGGGGCGGGGCCTCTGATTTTGATGAAACCCTGGTGATCAACGTGCAGGGCGACCAGCCGCTGCTGGATCCGGCGATCATCGAGGCGATGGCGGCTCAGTTTGCCCAGCTGCAGCGGCCGCCGGTGCTCACGCCCGTCTACCCCCTCACAGCTGACAAGTTGCACGATCCCAATGTGGTGAAGGTGCTGCGGGCCCGCGACGGTCGCGCTATCACCTTCTCCCGCAGTGCCCTGCCCCATTTGCGTGGGGTGCCGCCTGAGCAGTGGGCTCAGCACACCATCTATTGGGGCCATGTGGGCCTCTATGGCTATCGGGCCGACGTGTTGGCTGGCTGGGCAGCGCTGCCCCATTCCCTGCTCGAAGACCTGGAGAAGTTGGAGCAGTTGCGGCTTGTCGACGCCGGCATTCCCCTGCTCACCTACGAGGTGGCGCAGGACTGCCTCTCAGTGGATACCCCGGAGCAGCTGGAGCAGGCCCGGACCATTGCTCGCGCTGGGTTGGCGGCGGTTTAGGAGTTGCCTTCTCGCCAGCCCTCACGGTTGAGGCTTTGCAACAGCCCCCGCTGCTGCAGCAGGGCTTCAGCTAGTTCACGCACGGCCCCATCCCCCCCCCGGCGGCGCAGCACCCAGTCGGCCTGGCGGCGCAGGCCCCGGGCGCCGTCGGCGGGGCAGATCAGCAGACCCGTAGCCGGGCGCACTGTTAGGTCGTTGAGGTCGTCGCCGATGAAGGCGGTTTGCTGCCGCTCCAGCTGCAGATGGGCCTGGAGCTGGCTTAGGGCGCTGAGCTTGTCGCCGACGCCCACCAGGCAGTGATTGACGTGCAGATGTCGGGCCCGCTGCTCGATGGCGCCGCTGCGTCCGCCGCTGAGAAAGGCCACCTCAATGCCTGCTCGCTGCAGCATCCGGATCGCCAGGCCGTCGCGCACGTCGAAGCGCTTCACCACCTGGCCCTGCTCGTCGTAGTGCAAACCGCCATCGGTGAGCACACCGTCAACGTCACAAACCAGCAGTTCGATCGCCGCAAGATCCCGGCGCCGCAGCAGGGTTCGTTGCAGCAGCTGGCGGATCACAGGCTGCTTGGGGCCACACCCGCTGCCACTACTTGACGCAGGGCCAGCAGCTGGCTGAGCAGGGCTTCGAGCCGGTGCAGCGGCACCATGTTCGGCCCGTCGCTGAGGGCGTTGTCGGGGTCTGGATGGGTCTCCATGAACAAACCGTCCACCCCCACGGCGACTGCAGCTCTGGCAAGCGGTGCCACAAACTCCCGCTGCCCGCCGGTGCTGGTGCCACGGCCGCCAGGCTGCTGCACGGCGTGGGTGGCATCGAAGATCACCGGGCAACCCAGGGCTTGGAGCTGGGGGAAGCTGCGGTAATCGACCACAAGGGTGTTGTAGCCAAAACTGGTGCCTCGCTCGGTGAGCCATAGGCGGTCGCTGGCGGGATCTAGCCCGCATTCCTGCATCTTGTTCACCACCTGGGCCATGTCCCAGGGCGCCAGAAACTGCCCCTTTTTGACGTTCACTACCTTGCTGGTGCCGGCCACGGCCTTGGCGGCGGCTTCGAGCAGGTCGGTCTGACGGCAGAGGAAGGCGGGGATCTGCAGCACATCCACAGCCTGGGCCGCTGCCGCCGCCTGACAGCTCTCGTGGATGTCGGTGAGCACGGGCACCCCGAAGCTCTGGCCCACCTCCTGCAGGATCTTCAGCCCCTCATCGGGGCCCGGGCCGCGAAACGACTTGCCGGAGCTGCGGTTGGCTTTGTCGAAGCTGGCTTTGAAGATGTAGCGGATGCCGACTCGAGCGCAGATCGTGCTCACTTGCTCGGCGATCTGAAGCACCAAATCGCGGCTTTCGATTACACAGGGCCCGGCGATCAAGGTGAAGGGAATGGCCGTCATGGGCGCTCCGCGGCGGTACTGGTGGTAAAACCAGCCTGCACCAGATCGTGCAGCCGTAGCAGGCCCAGCAACAGGCGAGGCTGGGCGGGATCCACAACTGGCAGCACCGAAATTGCCTGGTGGGGGTTGCGTTCCATCACTTTTAGAGCTTCTACAGCGAGCACCTCTGGCGTCACCGTGATCGGGTTAGCAGTGGCCATGGAGCCGGCGCGGAGGTCAGCCCACTCCTCGGGGGCATGGTGCTGCAAGCTGCGGCGCAGGTCGCCGTCTGTGATCAGCCCGGCCATCAGTTCGGGGTTTGCGCTGGCCCGCACCCAGGCGGCCCCAAGACTGCCTTTGCCGTTGCTGCCTTCGGTGAGCCGGCCGATCACCTCGGCCAGGGGTGCCTCGGGAGAGAGCCCCTCCAGCGCTGTTGCCGGCACCATCAGATCGGCCACGGTGAGGGTGAGCTGGCGGCCTAGGGAGCCGGCTGGATGGTTGATGGCGAAGTCTTCGGGCGAGATGCCTGCCCGCTCCATCCACACTGCCGCCAGGGCGTCGCCAATCGCCATAGCTACCGCCGTGCTGGCCGTGGGAGCCAGGTTTAGCGGGCAAACCTCCCGATCTACCGAGCCATCCAGCACTACATCGCAGCCAGTAGCCAGGCTGGATGCCAGGCGGCCCACCAGGGCGATCCGGGCCGTGCCGCGGCGGCGCAGGTGGGGCAGGATCGCCAGCAACTCCTCTGTTTCACCGCTGTTCGAGAGCAGCAGGGCGACGTCGTCGGCCGCCACGATGCCGAGATCGCCGTGCAGGGCATCGACCGGATTGAGAAATACGGCCGTAAGGCCGATTGAAGAAAAGGTGGCAGCGATCTTGCGGGCAACGATGCCGCTCTTGCCCACGCCGGTAAGCACAAGCTTGGCCCGGCGTTGGCGGCACCCCTCCAGCAGTTCCAGAGCGGCTTCCACCTGGCTGCTGCTGAGGCGCTGGGCAGCAGCAGCTATGGCAGCAGCCTCTTCCTCCAGGCAGCGGGTGAGGGCAGACAAGATGCCGGTCTCGCAGATCCCCCATTCTCGCTGGCGGTTCGGCGCGTCGTCGTTTAGGTGTGCACCCGGCCGATCACAGCGGCTTCGCCAAAGCCTGCCTGCTGCAGATCGCTAAGGGCTGCTGCCAGCTGGTCGCCTGGAATCGCCGCCAGCAGCGGGCCGCAGGTCTGGGGATCAATCAGCAGGGCTTGATGAGCTGCATCGGTTTGCCCCTGGAGTTGAATCCGCTCCTCCAGTAAGACCAGGGCGCTGGCATTAGAAGGGGCCAGGCTGCTGGCCCAGCCTGCGCTCAGCAGGGATAAGGCCCCGAGCAGGGCCGGTATAGCTGCTGCCGCCAGCGTCACGTGGCAGTTTTCTGGGCTGGCGGCCAGCATTTCGCCCAGATGGCCCAACAGCCCGAAGCCGGTCACGTCGGTGCAGGCGCGGCAACCGCGGCGGCTTAGCAGCTCCACCAGGCTTGCCTGGCATTGCTGCATCTGGGCTAGGGCGGCGTCTATCCACTGGGGCTGGGCCGCTCCAGCCATGGCCGCGGCAAACAGCACCCCCGTGCCGATGGGCCGGCACAGCACCAGCCCATCGCCGCTGCGTAAGGGCCCCTTGCCCCAGTGCCGCCCAGCGGGTGCCCTGCCGTTCACGCTCAGCACCAAACTCAGGCCTGCGGGGTTGGCCGGGTTGGATTGACTGTCGCGGGCCTCCAGGCTGTGGCCGCCGATCAGGCGGGCTCCGAGCGGTTGCAGCACCGATTGGATGCCGGCCAGGGTGTCGCTGAGCAGATCTGCCTGCAGGGCGGTAGCTAGCTCCGGCAGGGTGACCACCGCTTGCAGGCTTTCCACCTGGGCGCCACTGGCCCAGAGATCACTGCAGGCATGCAGGGTGGTGAGCCGGGCATTGAGCCAGGCGTCGGCCACCAGCGCCGGAAAGCCATCGACGCTCTGCAGTAGCAGGGACCCATCGGCTGTCTGGGCGATCACCGCGGCGTCCTCGGCGCTGCCCGGGGTGCCGCCTCCGAGGCCATTGCGTGCCAGGGCGTCTTGCAGGGGGCTGGCGGCCAATTTGGCGGCGCAGCCCCGGCAGGCCATCGCTGCGCCCCCATCTGGGCCCATGGCCTTCAGCTCGCTGAAGCCGGCCATGAAGCGCCGATCCACGGCCTGCTTCCAGCGCCACAGCAGCGGGCTGGGGCCCAGGGCCCATGGACCCCAGAAGGCCACCGCTTGGGGCCTGGGCTTGCTGCCGTCGCCCAGCAGCTGCAGCGCCCAGCGCTGGGGCTGCCAGGGTTTCAGCTCGCGGCCTGCAACCACTGCCTTCAGGTTGTGGGCCAGGGTTTGGGCGCAGCGCACAGCCCAGACACCGGAGGCGGGCCTGGGCCTGCTGGCGATCACGCCGCAGTCGCCGCTGGCGAACAGCCTTGGCTGTCGCCATACCTGCAGGCTGGCCTCAGTGAGCAGGCGCCCCTCGCCGTTGCAGGCCAGGCCTGAGGCGGTGAGCCAGCGGGGTCCGCGGCTGCCAGTGCAGGCCAGGTCGGCGGCGGCGTCATCCGGGCAGTTGGCCTCGATGGAAATGCCGGCGCTTTCCAGTAGCTGCTGCCCCAATTGGTTGGCTGCCTTTGAGCCCAGATTCAGCTGGCTGCCGCGCAGCTGCAGCCTGGGCTGCTGGCCCCTCGCCCGCAGCGCCAGGGCCACCTCTACGGCTGCGGCGCCGCCACCCCGGATGCGGACGCTGCCTGATTTGGGCTGGCTGCACCAGAGCAAGAAGGGCTCCAAGGGCTTTACCGCCATGGCCGCATGGGTTACGGCGCTGGTTTCTGCGCCCACATCGAGGCTGAGCCAGTCCCAGCGCAGGTTGGGCCGCCCCGCCAGTGCCAGCTCCCGACCCTCGGTATCAATCGCCGTGATCTCTGCCTGCACAAAGGTCACCCCCGCCAGCAGGCAAAGGCGGCGCAGGTCGATGGCGCAGGCGGCTGGCTCATAAAGACCGGCGACCAGCCCCGGCACCATGCCCGAATAGAGGGTGGTGCTGTGGCGGCTCACGAGGGTGATCCAGGCGGCCGGCCGCTGCTGGTTCATGGCCCACATGCGCAGCACCAGAGCGTGGCTGTGGCCGCCACCGGCGAGCACCAGCCTTGCTTCAGCTGCCATAACCCTCGGGATTGGCCTGCTGCCAGGCCCAGCCGTCGCGGCACATCTCCTCCAGGGAGCGGCGGGTGCGCCAGCCGAGTCGTGTAGCTGCCAGGCGTGGATCGGCCACGGTGCTGGCCGCGTCTCCGTCTCGCCTTCCTACAACGCTGTACGGAACTGAACGACCACTGGCGAGCTCAAAGGCCCTCACCACCTCCAGCACCGAGTGGCCCTGGCCGCTGCCCAGGTTGAGGCTGAGCAGCTGGGGGGGCTCGGCCAGCAGCACGTCCAAGGCGGCCCGGTGCCCCTCAGCGAGGTCCATCACATGGATGTAGTCGCGGACGCCGCTGCCATCGGGGGTGGGCCAGTCGCCGCCAAATACCTGCAGGCAGTCGCGACGCCCCACCGCCACCTGGCTCACAAAGGGGAACAGGTTGTTGGGTATGCCCCTGGGGTCCTCGCCAATGCGGCCACTGGGGTGGGCTCCCACCGGATTGAAATAGCGCAGCCGAGCGATGCGCCAGCCCGCTTCGCTGGCCGCCAGATCGGCTAGCAGCTGCTCTACCGCAGCTTTGCTGTGGCCGTAGGGGTTGATCGGCTGGATTGGTGCGCTTTCCGGGATTGGCACCAGCTCCGGCTTGCCGTAGAGGGTGGCGCTGCTGCTGAACACCAGGCTGCGGCAGCCATGGCCCTGCATTGCTTCCAGTAGCTGGCGCGAGCCACAGAGATTCACGTCCCAGTAACGCAGCGGCTCTCGCACCGATTCACCCACCGCCTTAAGGCCGGCGAAGTGGATCACGGCTGTGATTGGCCGGCCGGCCGGGGTCGCCTTGAAGGCCCGTTCCAGATCTACAGCGGAGCGAATGTCGCCCTCCACCACCTGCAGCCGGCCGGCTGCGGAGGGGCCGGCGAGTTCCAGCACGCGCTTCAGGCTTTCCCGAGAGCTGTTGTCGAAGTTGTCGAGCACCACCAAGTTGTGGCCCGCCTCCAGCAGCACCAGACAGCTGTGGCTGCCGATGAAGCCAGCACCTCCGGTGATTAGCAGCTCAGCCATGAAGGAAATTAGTGCTCAAGGAATAGTGTCTCGTAATGGCTATGTGAATTCCATGGGATTGCCCACCATCAGTTCCATCTGCTGCATTGGAGCGGGCTATGTGGGCGGCCCGACGATGGCGGTGATTGCAGATCGCTGCCCGGATGTGCAGGTGACTGTGGTGGACCTCAGCGCTGAGCGGATTGCAGCCTGGAATGGCGCCGATCTAAGCCGCCTGCCGGCGGTGGCGCTGGAGCAGGGGCTGGAGCCCACGATCGCCTACTTCCGGGAGATGTTGGATCTATGAGTCGCCCCGTGTTGGTGACCGGTGCGGCCGGCTTTATCGGTGCGGCGGTGTGTGAGCGGCTTTTGGCCCGGGGTGAACGGGTGGTGGGGATCGATAACCTCAACAGTTACTACGACCCTGCCTTGAAGCAGGCCCGGCTGAGCCGGATCGAGGCCTCTGCCCCCAGGGAGTCCTGGAGCTTTCAGCGTCTGGAGCTGGAGGACGGATCTGCCATCGCGGATCTCTTCGCCCGCGAACGACCCCGACTGGTGATTCACTTGGCCGCCCAGGCCGGGGTGCGTTACTCCCTCGAAAATCCTGGTGCTTACTTACAGAGCAACCTGGTGGGGTTTGGCGCAATCCTCGAAGGCTGCCGCCACCACGGCGTTGTTCATCTGGTGTACGCCTCCAGTAGCTCGGTGTATGGCGGCAACACCAACCTGCCGTTCACGGAACATCAGTCCGTGAACCATCCGGTGAGCCTGTACGCGGCCACTAAGAAAGCCAATGAATTGATGGCCCACACCTACAGCCACCTTTATGGGCTGCCGGCTACGGGGCTGCGCTTTTTCACCGTGTACGGCCCCTGGGGCCGGCCCGACATGGCGCCGATGTTGTTTGCCAGGGCGATCCTGGCGGGGGAGCCGATCCGGGTGTTCAACCAGGGCCGCATGCGCCGCGATTTCACCTACATCGACGACATCGTGACCGGGGTGATCGCCTGCGCCGATAAGCCGGCCAGCGCCGATCCCAGGTTTGACTCCGCGGCGCCAGACCCTGCCACCAGCTGGGCCCCGCATCGCTTGTTCAATATCGGCAACAGCCAGCCGGTCGAGCTGCTGTATTTCATTGATCTGCTCGAGCGGGCTTTAGGTCGGCAGGCGATCCGCGACCTGCAGCCGATGCAGCCCGGCGATGTGGAGGCCACCGCCGCCGATACGAGCTTGCTCGAGGCCTGGGTGGGCTTCAGTCCCTCCACCTCGATCGAGGTGGGGGTTGAACGCTTCGCCCGTTGGTATCAAGCCAGCTACGCCTGAGCGCCGGCAGGCAGACTCACCCCACTTGCTGCTTTCGGTTTGGCATCGCTGCAGAGCCTGCGTGGCATGGCCGATCTGCTGCCAGAGCAGATTCGCTTGTGGCAGCACGTGGAAGCCACGGTCCGCGAGCACTTCCGCCGCAGTGCCATCACTGAGATCCGCACCCCCCTGCTGGAGATCACCGAGCTGTTTGCCCGCGGCATCGGCGAGGCCACCGACGTGGTGGGCAAAGAGATGTACACCTTTCTCGACCGGGGTGAGCGCAGCTGCACCCTGCGGCCGGAGGGCACGGCGTCGGTGGTGCGGGCGGCGATCCAGCACGGCCTGCTGAGCCAGGGCCCCCAGCGCCTCTGGTATGGCGGGCCGATGTTCCGCTACGAGCGCCCCCAGGCGGGCCGGCTGCGTCAGTTCCACCAGATCGGGCTGGAGCTGCTCGGTTTTGCCGATGCCTGCAGTGACGTGGAGGCCATTGCCGTGGCCTGGGATCTGCTGGCCGAGCTGGGGGTGGGCGGGCTGGAGCTGCAGCTCAATTCCCTCGGCAGCAGCGAAGACCGGGCCCGCTACCGCGAGCTGCTGGTGGCCTGGCTGGAGCAGCGGCGCGACCAGCTCGATGCCGATTCCCAGGCCCGCATCCACAGCAACCCCCTGCGGGTGCTCGATTCCAAGAACCCCGATACCCAGGCTTTGCTGGCGGAGGCCCCCAGCCTGGCGTCCGCTCTCAGCGACGCGAGCCAGGCCCGCTTTGCGGCGGTGCAGCAGGCCCTCAAGGCCCTGGGGATCCCCTTTGTGCTCAACCCCCGGCTGGTGCGCGGCCTCGATTACTACAGCCACACCGCCTTTGAGATCACCAGCAGCCAGCTGGGGGCGCAAGCCACGGTGTGCGGTGGTGGCCGCTACGACGGCCTGGTGCAGCAGCTGGGCGGGCCGGCCACGCCGGCGATCGGCTGGGCCCTCGGGATGGAGCGGCTGGTGCTGCTGCTCAGCCAGAGCGAAGCTTCGGTGGCTGCCGCCCCAGCCCTCGATCTCTATGTGGTTAGCCGTGGCGAGGCCGCGGCAGCGCTGGCCCTGGCCCTGGCACGGCGCTGCCGCCAGGCTGGACTGGCTGTGGAGAGGGATGCCAGTGGCGCGGCCTTCGGTAAGCAGTTCAAGCGGGCCGACCGCTCCGGGGCCCGTTGGGCGGCGGTAATCGGCGAGCAGGAGGCGCTAGACGGGGTGGTGGGGCTCAAGGCTCTGCGGGTCGATGGCGGCGAGCAGGCCGATCAGCGGCTCACTCCTGAAGCCCTCCTCGTGGCCCTCGCAGCGGGCCTGCCGAGGCCATGACGCCACAGGACCTGTCCACCAGAGCAGGCCACTCCCGGGTGTTGGGCCTTTGACTGGTTGTAGCCCCGTATGTGAAGCAAGCCCGGCCCTGATGGGTGATCCGACCGTCGCGATCATTGCTGGTGAGGGCGTGTTGCCTCGGATGCTCTCGGAGGCTCTCAGCCGTGCGGGGCGGACCCATATCGCCTGCTATCCCCACGGTTTGGAGGTGGAAGTGCCGGCGGCTGAGGAGTTTTTCTTCGAGCGCTCGATCGCCTTCATCAAGTCGCTGCAGCAGCGAGGCATTCAGCAGATCGTGATGGTGGGCAAGTTTGTGCGGCCGCGCTCGCTCAACCTGCTGCGCTTTGAGGGCTCCACCTTGATGGCCGCTCCCCGCATCCTGGCGTCGCTGCGCAATGGCGATGACGCCTCCCTGCGGGCCCTGGCCCAGATCATTGAGGAGCACGGACTGAAGGTGGTGGGCATCGAAGATGTAGCGCCAAATCTGCTGCCGGAGCCAGGCTTGTATGCCAGCACCGTGCCCAGCGATCTTGACCGCGCCGATGTGGAGCGCGCCGCATACATCGTGGAGGCCATCTCCCAGGTGGACGTGGGCCAGGGAGCGGTGGTGGCCAAGGGGCTGTGCCTGGCCACCGAAGCCCTGCCCGGCACCGACGCCATGCTCGAGTGGGTGGCGACCACCCGCACCGATCGGCCGGAGACGGGACGCACCGGGGTGCTCTACAAGGCCCCCAAGCTCAACCAGGACCGGCGCATGGACCTCCCCGGCATCGGCCCCACCACCGTGGCCAAGGCCGCGGCGGCGGGGCTGGCAGGTATCGCCTGGGAAGCCCGCAGCGCCCTGCTGCTGGATGCTGAGCAGACGATGGCGGACGCCGAGCGGCTGGGGCTGTTTCTGTGGTCGCGGGAGCCTGATCAGGGTTAAGCCAGCACACCTTTGCTGCTCGGCACCGCACCCGCCCGGCGCGGATCGAGCTCCGTCGCCTGGCGCAGAGCCCGGGCGAACGCCTTGAAGCAGGCCTCCACGATGTGGTGGGAGTTCACCCCATCCAGCTGGCGTATGTGCAGGGTGAGGCCAGCGTTGTTGGCCACCGCCACGAAGAACTCCTTCACCAGCTCGGTGTCGTAGCTGCCAATCTTCTGGGCCGGGATCTTTAGCCCGTAGCTGAGGTGGGGCCGGCCGCTGCAGTCGAGGACCACCTGCACCAGGGCCTCATCCAGCGGCGCCATGAAGTGACCGAAGCGGTGGATGCCGCGCCGCTCGCCCAGGGCCAGGGCCAGGGCCTGGCCTACGGCAATGCCCACGTCTTCGTTGGTGTGGTGATCGTCGATATGGGTGTCCCCCAGCGCCTTGATCTCCAGGTCGATCAGGCTGTGGCTACTGATCTGGTGGAGCATGTGGTCAAGGAAGGGCACGCCGGTGTTCACCGTGCAGCGGCCGCTGCCATCGAGCCCCAGCGTTACGCTCACGTCGGTTTCGCCGGTGACGCGGTGGATGGTGCCGGTACGCATGGGGTTGCCCTCCTGGGCCTGCTTGGGCTCTTTGCTCAGTGTGCCGCTCACATCCCCGTGATGCAGTAGCCGGCGTCCACATAGATCACCTGGCCGGTGATGCCGGAGGCCAGGGGGCTGGCCAGGAAGGCGGCGGTGCTGCCCACTTCCTCCTGGGTGACGGTGCGTTGCAGGGGCGCTTTGGCCTCCACGTTGTGGATCATGTCGAGGATGCCGCCGATGGCGCTGCTGGCCAGGGTGCGGATCGGTCCGGCGCTGATGGCGTTGACGCGCACCTGCTTCTCGGGGCCAAGCTCAGCCGCCAAATAGCGCACCGAGGCCTCCAGGGCTGCCTTGGCCACGCCCATCACGTTGTAATTAGGGATGGCCCGTTCAGCCCCCAGGTAGCTCAGCGTGATCACGCTGCCGCCTGGGTTGAACAGGGGTTTGGCGAAGCGGCACAGGGGCGCCAGGGAGTAGGCGCTCACCTCCAGGGCCCGGCCGAAGCCCTCGGGGCTGATGGCGGAATAGTCGCCGATCAGCTCCTCCTTGCCGGCGAAGGCCAGGCAGTGCACCAGCACGTCGATCGAGCCCCATTGCTCCTTCACCCGCGCAAACACGGCTTCGATTTGGGCGGGGTCCTGCACGTTTAGGGGCTCGAACAGGCTGGGTGCCAGCGGCGCGGTGAGCTCGCGCACCTTGCCCTCGAAGCGGCCCTTCTCATCGGGCAGATAGGTCACTCCCAGCTCAGCCCCGGCGGCATGCAGCTGCTGGGCGATGCCCCAGGCGATCGACTTGTTATTGGCGATGCCGGTAACCAGGGCCTTTTTGCCGCGCAGATCGAGGAGCATGGGAGCAGTGGCCAGGAGCCGGAACGATGCGATCGGGCGATTCTCTCCCACCCGGCGATCTGCCCCGCCAGTTCGCCAATCGCGATGGGATGGAGGCGACCCTGCGCCAGCTGTTTCCCCAGGCCCCAGGTGGGTTGAGTCCCATTCAGGGCGGGCGCCGGGCGGCTGAAGCGGCCCTGGCTGCCATCGATCCGGCCGCCTATGGCCGCAGCCGCAACCACCTCGATGGGGCGGTGACGCGCCTCTCGCCCCATATCCGCCATGGCGTGCTCAGCCTGGTGGAGGTGCGTGAGGCTGTGTTCGCCTGGCTGGCGCGCAGCGGCCAGCCGCCGGTAGCGGCCCAAAAATTAATCAACGAGCTGGGCTGGCGCGACTACTGGCAGCGGCTCTGGCGCCAGCTGGGCGATGGCATCTGGCGCGACCAGGAGCCGCTCAAGACCGGCCATCCCCCCGAGCGCTACGCCGCCGCGCTGCCGGACGATCTGCTCGAGGCCCGCACCGGTCTGGCCTGCATGGATGGCTTCGCCAATGAACTGATCCACACCGGCTGGCTGCACAACCACGCCCGCATGTGGCTGGCGGCCTACGTGGTGCACTGGCGGCTGATCCAGTGGCAGGCGGGTGCCCGCTGGTTTCTGCAGCATCTGCTCGATGGCGATCCGGCCAGCAACAACCTCAGCTGGCAGTGGGTGGCCAGCAGCTTCAGCAGCAAGCCCTACATGTTTAATCGCGCCAACTTGGAGCGTTTCAGCTCCGGCCGCTACTGCTCTGCTTGCGCCGCCGCCACAGACGGCACCTGCCCGTTTGAGGCCAGCTACGAGCAGTTGCAGGCGGACCTGTTCCCAGGAGCCAGCTCGTGCTGAAGCCCGTGCTCTGGATCCATGGCGAGGCTCTGGGGACCGCCAATCCCGCCCTGGCGGCCCATCCGGGGGCGCCGGCTCTATTCGTGTTCGACCGTGAGCTCATCGAGACCCAGCGCCTCAGCCTCAAGCGGTTGGGCTTTCTCTATGAGTGTCTGCTGGAGCTGCCGGTGACTCTGCGCCACGGCGACGTGGCCCTGGAGGTGCTGAGCTTCGCTCGCCGCCATGGGGCTGATGGCGTGGTCACCAGCGCTGCGGTGGATCCGCGCTTTGGGCTGTTGCGGGAGCAGATTGCCGCCCAGTTACCGCTGCAGGTGCTGGAGCCTGAACCCTTCGTGGCGCTGCCGGAACCGCTGGATCTGCGCCGCTTCAGTCGCTATTGGCGCCGGGCTGAGCCGGTGCTGTGGGGGCGGGGTTCAGCAGCCGCTCCTCCTGCTCCAGCACGGCGTTGGGATCGCTGAGCAGGTCGGCTTCCTCCAGCAGCGGGTAGGGCTCCGGCTTGATTTCGGCGGCGTTGCGGGGGGGCTCCACCCAGCTGAAGCTGCTGCGGGGGGACTGTTGCTGACAGAGGGCCTGGCTCTGCTGGCGCAGGGCCCGGCGCACGTCCTGGCGGGCGACGGCCTGGAAGAACTCTTGGCGCGGCGCCAGCCCCGAGCTGAACGGGGCCGTGCCATTGCCGTTGAACAGCCGGGCCGCATCGGCGCTCCAGCGGGGTTGGCAGCGGCCGCTCTGGCGGGTATCGGTGTCGATCCAGATGTGCAGGCCGTAGCCATCGGGCTGACTCACCACGGCCAGGCCGTCGTAGGCCATCCGCCTCTGCAGCGGATAGATCGCCCAGGTGGGGTGGCGGTGGGCCGGCACGCAGGCGCTGAGCAGCCCGGCGCCAAAGGCCGTGCTCAGGCCAGTGGCGAGGGCGGTGGCGAGGGCAGGACGTCTCCGGAATGGGGTCACAATCGGGGGCACAGGCCGGATGCCTGCTGCAAGATCAAGTGGCATCCTGCCCCCGCGCTGGCGTGGTGGGCGACGTAAGTTGCTTGCCATGCAAGTGCCCCCGTTCAGCCTCAGCGAGCAGATTCAGGAGCTGGGCGCAGCTCTGGATCAGGCTGTGCTCGAGGTTTTGCGCAGTGGTCAGTACATCGGCGGCGCCACGATCTCTCGCTTTGAAACCGACTTCGCCACGGCCTGTGGCGTGCCCCACGCCATCGGCTGCAACAGCGGCACCGATGCCCTGATCCTGGCCCTGCGGGGCTTGGGCATCGGTCCAGGCGATGAGGTGATCACGGCTTCCTTCAGCTTTTTCGCCACCGCCGAAGCGATCAGCGCCGTGGGCGCCACGCCGGTGTTTGTGGATGTTGAGGAGAGCAGCTACCTGATCGATCTCGATCAGCTGGAAGCGGCGATCACGCCGGCTACCCGGGCCCTGCTGCCTGTGCACCTGTTCGGGCGGCCCGTGGACATGGAGCGGGTATGTGCCATCGCTGAACGCCATGGCCTCAAGGTGGTCGAAGATTGTGCCCAGGCCACCGGTGCCAGCTGGGCGGGCCGGCCCGTGGGCAGTTGGGGGGATGTGGGCTGTTTCAGTTTCTTCCCCACTAAGAATCTTGGCGCCGCTGGCGATGGAGGGGCGATCACCTGCCGGGATGGCGAGCTGGCCCAGGTCATCCGGGAGCTGGCGGTGCATGGCATGCCCCGCCGCTATCTGCACACCGCCCTGGGCTACAACAGCCGCCTTGACGCCATCCAGGCGACAGTCCTGAATGTCAAGCTGCCCCACCTGCCGCGCTGGGTGAAGCACCGTGGCGCCATCGCCAGCCAATACCACGAGCACCTGGCCGCCCTGTCCGGCGTTTGCCTGCCCGAGGCCGGTTCCGAGGGCCATAGCTGGAACCAGTTCGTGCTGCGGGTGCCGGCCTGCCCCGCCGGCGTCATGGCCTGCGGCGGTGAGGCCAGCTGCACTCCCTCCGCCGACAGCGCTGCTTTCGGCTTGCCGCAGGCCTGCTGCCGCGACTGGCTCAAGCAGCAGCTCCAGGAGGCCGGCGTCAGCACGATCATCTATTACCCAATCCCAATCCACCGCCAGCCGGCCTACGCGGAGCTGGGCTACGGGCCCGGATCCCTACCGGTGACAGAGCGTCTCTGCACCGAGGTGCTAAGCCTGCCGATCTTTCCGGAGCTCAGCGGCGAGCAGCAGCAGCGGGTGATCGAGGTGCTGCGCGCTGTGTTGGCTCAGCCCTTGATCGTGGCGTAAAGCGCCTTGAAGCGCGTCTGCTGAGTTTTGTGGTTCACCAGCGGGGCCGGGTAGCCGCGGCGCTCCAGCGGGGCGATCTCCCCACTGATCAGGTCGCGGGTGGCCACGTGTCGCAGCTCCGGCAGCCAGGTGCGGATGTAAGTGCCCTCGGGATCAAACTTGCCTGCCTGGGTGGCCGGGTTGAAGATGCGCAGCGGTTTGGGGTCCATGCCGCTGCTGGCGCTCCACTGCCAGCCGCCGTTGTTGGCGGCCAGATCGCCATCCACCAGGCGAGCCATGAAGGCCGCCTCGCCCCAGCGCCAGTCGCAGATCAGGTCCTTCACCAGGAAGGAGGCCACGATCATGCGGCAGCGGTTGTGCATCCAGCCGCTCTCATTTAGCTGGCGCATGGCGGCATCGATGATCGGCATGCCCGTGAGTCCCTCGCGCCAGGCCTCAAACCAGCCGCTGTCGTTGTCCCAGGGGAAGGCGCGCCACTGGGGCCGGTAGGGCCCTTCAGCCAGCTCGGGAAAGTGAAAAAGTGCCTGCTGGTAAAACTCGCGCCAAGCCAGCTCCTGCTCCCACACCTGGATTGAGTGCCGCTCCTCCTCGCTGCGGGCCAGCGGCCTGGCCTGCTGAGCGGCGGCCCAGGCCTGGCGGGGGCTGAGCGTGCCGAACTTGAGGGCGGCGCTGAGCCCTGAGGTGCCCGCTTCGCCGGGGATGTTGCGTCCCGGTTCGTAGCCAAGCAGCGCAATGGAGCGGCTATCGCCATCGCAGAAGGCTGCCAGCTGCTCTTGGGCCGCTTTTTCGCCAGGACGGCAGGGGCAGAGCTCAGCACCTCCAAAGCCGTGCTCCAAAAAACCATGCTCCAGTTCCGGGCTGGTGAGCGGCAGCCCGCTGAGCTGGGTGGACTCGCAATCCATCAGGGCGCTCGGCGCCGGCAGGGGGTCCAGGCCACCCGAGGCTGCTGTGCCGGTAGCGCTCGCCTCCTCCACCCAGCGGCGCCAACTGCGCCAGTAGGGCCCGTAGACCCGATAAGGGTCGCCAGCGCCGGTTTTGAGGGCTTCCGGCGCCACCAGGAGCTGGTCCCAATCGGCTAGCACCTTGCACCCCTCCGCCTGCAGCGCCCGCGCCACCCGCCGGTCGCGCTCTCGCCCGAAGGGTTCCACGTCCCGGTTCCAGGCCACCACTTCGGCGCCTAGGGCGTTGGCCAACCTGGGCAGCAGCTCGGCTGGATCACCACGCAATACCACCAGCCTGCTGCCGGCCTGCTGCCAGGCCTGCTGCAGCTCCCGCAGGCTCTCAGAAAGAAACCACAGCCGCGCTGGGGCCATGCTGGGATCCGAGAGGATGGCCGGATCCAGCACGAACACCCCGGTCACGGCAGGGCTGGCGGCGGCGGCCGCCGCCAGGCCCCGGTTGTCGGCCAGGCGCAGATCGCGGCGATGCCAAAACAGCCAGCGCTCCGGAGCCATTAGATCCCCAGCAGTTGCTTGGCCCGCAGCCAGGCGGTGACGCTTTTGCCATCGAGGTACTCGTCGCCGCTGGCCAGGGCCGCATCCAGTTCGCCGGGCTCCATCAGCAGCACCTCTAGGTCTTCGTCGTCGTCGCCGGCGGGCGGTTCGGCCAAGGGGCTGAGGTCGCGGGCCAGGAACAGGTGAATCACCTCATCGGAGTAGCCCGGGCAGGGCAGCATCGCCCCCAGGGGATCCCAGCGGCTGGCGCTGTAGCCGGCCTCCTCCTGCAGCTCCCGCTGCATGGTGCTGAGGGGATCTTCGCCTTCATCGAGGGTGCCGGCCGGAAATTCCAGCAGGCGGGTGGCCACGGCGAAGCGGTACTGGCGCAGCACTACCACCCGGCCGTCGTCAAGCACCGGCACCGCCAGGGAGGCGCCGGGGTGGCGGATCAAGCCAAAAGTGCCCACCACGCCCATCGGCAGCTCGACGCGGTTGACCTCAAAGCGGATCTTGCGGGCATCGAGCACCGCGGTGGTTTCCAGGTGACGCGAGGGCTCTGGAGCGGGGAGGGGCGCCATGGCTGGGCTTGTCGCGGGTCTGTGGGGCCAGCATCGCGCAGGGTTACCCCAGCTGCTCGGGCCAGCCGGGTCTGCCAGCTAGCGCTATCACCGCGCACCCAGGTTCTGGGGCCAGGCCTGCCAGGGCAGCCAGCGGCGCCAGCACAAAGTCTCGCTGCCGCCAAAGCGGGTGGGGCAACTGGAGGCGGGGGGTGTGGCAGCTCAGATCCCCCCACCAGAGCAGGTCGAGGTCGATGCTGCGGGGGGCCCAGCGCGCCTGACGCTCCCGGCCGAAGTCATGCTCCAGCGCTTGCAATTGCTCCAGTAGAGCTTCACCGGCTGCTGTCCTTGCCCTATCTGCTCCCAGCCCTGCCACCAGGCCGTCCACCACTAGGACCGCATTGATATAAGGCGGCTGGCCTGGGGGGCCGCCTACGGGTTCGGTCTCAAACAGAGGAGACCAGCGGAAGCCGGTAGGCCCCGAGCTGAGGCACTGGCCCCACTGGCGCAGGCTGGCTTCGAGCAGGGGGCGCACGGCGATCAGGGTGGCGATCGGGCCACCGCAGCGGCTGGGCAGGTTGGCGCCTAGGGCGATGGCCAGGGTTGCCGCTTCACTGCCTCTGGGCTGATCAGCGAGACTGGCTGGCATGTGAATCGGGTCTTAGCCCTCCCATGGTTGCAAGCGGAGTTGCCAGTAGGGCCTTTCCCCTCGCCGCCATCACCGGCCACGGCACCCTCAAGTTGGCCCTGCTGCTGGCCGCGGTCGATCCAGGCCTGGGCGGGGTGGTGATCGCCGGTGGTCGTGGCACTGGCAAGTCGGTGTTGGCTCGCGGTCTGCATGCCCTGCTGCCGCCGATCGACGTGCTTGATGTGGGCGGCCAGGCCCTCAACATCGATCCCCAGAGGCCCGATGACTGGGACGAGGCAACCTGCATTCGGCTTACCGAATTGGGTGCCGATCCCACGGGAGTAGCTACCAGCGCCCTGTTGCCCACCGCAGTGGTGCCGGCGCCCTTTGTGCAGGTGCCGTTGGGCATCACCGAAGACAGGCTGGTGGGCTCGGTCGATGTGACGGCTTCGCTGACCAGTGGCCAGGCTGTTTTTCAGCCAGGGCTGCTGGCTGAAGCCCATCGGGGTGTGCTCTATGTCGACGAGCTCAACTTGCTTGACGACAACGTCACAAACCTGTTGTTGGCGGCGGTGGGCAGCGGCGAAAACCGGATCGAGCGGGAGGGCCTCAGCCTTAGCCACCCTTGTCGCTGCCTGCTGATCGCCACCTTCAATCCTGAGGAGGGGCCGGTGCGCGATCACCTGCTCGATCGCTTCGCCATCTGCCTAAGTGCCAATCAGGTGCTGGAGCTTGAGCAGCGGGTGGAAATCACCCGCTCGGCGATGGATCAGGCCGAATCCAGCACCGATTTCGGTGCACGCTGGCAGGAGGAAACCGATGCCCTGGCCACCCAGCTGCTGCTGGCGCGGCAGTGGCTACCGGATGTGCAGATTGCCCGCGAGCAGATCGTTTATCTGGTGAATGAGGCTTTGCGGGGTGGGGTCGAGGGCCATCGCAGCGAGCTTTATGCCGTGCGGGTGGCCCGGGCCCATGCAGCCCTCAGCGGCCGAGATCGAGTCGAGGCCGACGACCTTCAAGTAGCAGTGCGCCTGGTGATTGCACCTCGTGCCCTGCAAATGCCGCCCCCCGATCCCGACCAGCCTCTTGAACCCCCGTCGCCGCCCCGGGGAGAGACACCGCCCCAGGGGGAGACACCGCCCCAGGGGGAGCAGCCGCCGGAGGATCCCGATCAGCCTGAGAACGAGCAGGAGCCCGAGCAAGACAAAGACGATCAAGACGACGAAAGTCCCAAAGACGACGAACCTGAAGAAGACGAATCCCAAGACGACAGTCCTGAAGATCAGGCGCCGCCCCAGGTGCCTGAGGAATTTTTGCTGGATCCTGAGGCCATCGCCATCGATCCGGATCTGCTGCTGTTCGCCTCGGCCAAGGCCAAAACGGGCGGCAGTGGCAGCAGGGCGGTGGTGTTTAGCGATTCCCGCGGCCGCTATGTGAAGCCGATGCTGCCCCGCGGCCCGGTGAAGCGCATCGCTGTCGATGCCACCCTGCGGGCGGCCGCCCCCTATCAGAAATCTCGCCGTGAGCGGCAGCCCCATCGCAAGGTGATCGTGGAAGACGGTGACCTGCGCGCCAAACAGCTGCAGCGCAAGGCCGGTGCCCTGGTGATCTTCCTGGTGGATGCCAGCGGCTCGATGGCTCTCAATCGCATGCAGAGCGCTAAGGGGGCCGTGATTCGCTTGCTCACCGAGGCCTACGAAAATCGCGACGAAGTGGCCCTGATTCCCTTCCGCGGCGAGCAGGCCGAGGTGCTGCTGCCCCCCACCCGCTCGATCACCGCTGCGCGCCGGCGTCTTGAGGCGATGCCCTGCGGCGGCGGCTCACCCCTGGCCCACGGGCTCTCCCAGGCCGCCCGGGTGGGGGCCAACGCTCTGGCCACGGGCGATCTGGGCCAGGTGGTGGTGGTAGCGATCACCGATGGCCGCGGCAACGTGCCCCTCAGCCGCTCCCTGGGTCAACCCCAGCTGGAGGGCGAGGAGCCGGTGGACCTCAAGGAGGAGGTGAAGCAGGTGGCCAGCAAGTACCGGGCCCTAGGCATCAAGCTGCTGGTGATCGATACCGAGCGCAAGTTCATCGGCAGCGGCATGGGCAAGGACCTGGCTGAGGCGGCCGGCGGCAAGTACGTGCAACTACCCAAGGCCAGCGATCAGGCCATCGCTGCCATCGCCATGGAGGCGATCAACGGGATTTAGGGCTTTGTCTGCGTGGCCTTCTCTCGGGCGGCCTTGTCTCGGGCGACGTCGGTCTGGGCCGGGTACAGCTCATCGAAGAATTTGCCCAAGCCCACGGCCACGCTGCGGATGCCGTCCATGAAGCGGGGATCGTCGGTGAGTTTGGTCACATCGCCCCCAACTGAATTCCATTTGGCGGTGAGCTGCTCGGCATTGCTGACGGTGGCCTTCAGATCCTTCAGGGTCTGGGGATTGTCTAGGGCGGCGATAATCCGGCGCAGGTGGTCAGTGCTGCTGTTGAGATTGGTGATCGTGGGCTGGGCCGCTTTCACCGTCGATTCGAGCTCCTTGGCCAGGGACTGGCCTTCCTTCATGAAGTTGGAAGTGTCCTTGGCGGTGCGATCGAAGCTGCTGGCCGCGGTTGAGACTTTGCTGAGCAGTTTCATCTGGTCTGTTTCCACCAGCATCTTGTGCATCAGCGTGGTCACGCTGGTCAGACTTGGTCCCTGGATTCCCTCGATCGAGGAGCCATTGCAAATGGCTACGGTCGTGTTGCAGGCCTTGGAGCGAGGGTTGGCAGAGCCTGGCGGCAAGGGCGGGCCGCTGCTGATCAGAGCAACTTCGGCTTCACCACCTAGTAAGGAGGCTTCGCCGATCTCCGCCCTTGTAGGCCGAGCCAGATTCAGATCGGCATGGTTGATTTCCAGTTCAGCAACCACCGCCTCGGGTGTCACGGTTACGCGCCGCACGCTGCCAACTAAAACTCCTCTGTAGGTCACAGGTGAGCGCTCTGCCAGGCCAGATGCTTCGGCGAAGCTGGCTTTGACGCTCCAGTTTTGCCTGCTTAGGGAGATGCCGCGCAACCAGAAGGAGAGACCTACGGCACTGCCGATAGCGGCTAACAGGGAGAAGCCGACAACTGCTTCGCGGATGCTGCGGCGCATGGATTCAGAGCTCCGCAGGTTGCATCGGTCCGCGCAGACTACCGCTCCTGAACTGCACCACGTAGGGATCGCTGCAGCTGCGGTATTCCTCAACCGTGCCGCTCCAGCGGAATTGGCCGTCGTACAGCAGCACAACCCGTTCCGCAGAGCGTTCGATGGTGCTGTGCACATGGCTCACCACCACAGAGGTGGCCCGAGCTACTTCCGTGGTGCGCACGATTAGATCTTCGATTCGGGTACAAGCAATCGGATCCAGGCCGGCCGTGGGTTCGTCGAACAGCAGCAGGGGCATCTGTTCATTTGGCTTGGCCGGGTCGTCGATTAGGGCCCGGGCAAAGCTGACCCGCTTCTGCATGCCGCCGCTGAGCTCCGCAGGCATTTGCTCCTCGATGCCTTGAAGCCCCACCGCATGCAGTGCTGCGCCCACTCGCTCTCGTATCTCTCGTTCAGCTAGCCGGCCGTGGCGATAGAGCAGGAAGCCGACGTTTTCACGCACGGTTAGGGAGCCAAGTAGGGCCGGGTTCTGAAACACCAGCCGTACGTCCTGAGGCTGACGCTGATCTAGGCGCAAATAGGTCTGAGGGATGCCATGGAGACTCAAGCTGCCGCTGTTGGGCAGCTGCAGTCCTGCCAGCAGACGCAGGATGGTTGACTTGCCCGCTCCGGAAGGCCCAACCACCACTAGGCGCTCGCCGGCGGCGATCTGCAGATTTACCTGGTTAAGGATGCAGCGGCTGCCCCAGCGCACGCTGAGGTTCTCCATTGCGGCCAGCGGTGGTGCTGAGGAAGCCAGAGGGGGCCTATGAAGAAGTTTCCATCCTCGCTGTTTGCGGTGCCGATGGCACTCCTTAAAGTTCAGCCAATTGCGGCAGCGTCCTCCCCCGCCCTTTGCGCTCCTCCGCTCCGGTCTCTCGATTGCGGCGCTCCCGCCGACCGCTGCCGAAACCGGGTTGGCTGGGCCGCGGAGATCTGCGCCGCAAGGACCTGATGAGTCGCTCCCGGCGAGCGGCCCGCTGGTTGCAGCCAGGACTGGTGGTGAAGCGCTGGGTGCTCACCTCCGGGTTGGGGTTATTGGTGGCCCTGCTCGGCGCGGCGGTGTGGGCCGATTTGCAGCCGATCTACTGGATGCTCTCCAGTATTCAATGGCTGCTGGCTCAGGTCACCGGGGTGTTGCCTCGCAAGTTCACGGGGCCGTTGGTGTTGCTGGTTGGAGCTGTGCTGATCTGGCTGGGCCAGAGCCGCAGTTTCGGTTCCATTCAGCAGGCTTTGGCCCCGGAAAAGGACACATTGTTAGTGGATGCCCTGCTGGCTCAGGGGCGCCTCAACCGCGGCCCAAGCATCGTCGCCATTGGCGGCGGCACCGGCCTTTCCACCCTGCTCAGTGGACTAAAGCGCTACAGCAGCAATCTCACGGCCATCGTCACGGTTGCCGATGACGGCGGCAGCAGCGGGGTGCTGCGGCGGGAGCTGGGCGTGCAACCTCCCGGCGACATCCGCAACTGCCTGGCGGCCCTGGCTCGGGAGGAACCCCTGCTGACCCGGTTGTTCCAATACCGCTTCAAGGCCGGTAGCGGTCTGGAGGGCCACAGCTTCGGCAACTTATTCCTTTCAGCCCTCACGGCGATCACTGGCAATCTGGAATCGGCCATCACCGCCAGCAGCAGGGTGTTGGCGGTGCAGGGGCAGGTGGTGCCCGCCACCAACGCCGACGTGCGTTTGTGGGCTGAGCTTGAGAACGGCGAACGGATCGAAGGCGAGTCGAAGATTGGCCACGCCTCCAGCCCAATCGTGCGGTTGGGCTGCACGCCCGAGCGACCTCCGGCCCTACCCCGAGCCCTGGAAGCCATCGCAAATGCCGATTTGATCGTGCTTGGCCCGGGCAGCCTTTACACCTCATTGCTGCCCAACCTGCTCGTACCCGAGCTGGTGCAGGCCATCCGTCGCAGCAAGGCACCGCGCCTTTACATCTGCAACCTGATGACCCAGCCGGGCGAAACCGATGGGCTCGATGTAGAGGGACATTTGCGGGCCCTTGAGGCCCAATTGGCCAGCCTCGGGGTGGAGGAGCGACTATTCACCGCCGTGCTCGCCCAGGAAGATCTGGGCGATTCCGCCTTGATTGACCATTACCGGCACCAGGGTGCCGAGCCGGTGGCCTGTGACACGCGCCAGCTGCGCCGCCAGGGCTACGAAGTGATGTTGGCACCGCTCCAAGGGGCTAGGCCTACGGCCACGTTGCGCCACGATCCCCGCAGCGTCGCCCTAGCGGTGATGCGTTTTTACCGTAATCACCAGAGGGGCAGCGGCTCCGCGTCCTAGTAGGCGTCCTGCATTTCGTAGAAATCGGGCTGCACGTAGTCCTTGCGCATCGGAAAGCCTTTCCAGTCTTCCGGCATCAACAGCCGCTTGGGATGGGGGTGGCCAGCAAACTGAATGCCGTACATGTCGAAGGTTTCCCGCTCCTGCCAGTCGGCACCGCGGAACAGGCCATAAAGAGTGGGAATAGTGAGATCGCCGTCGCGCTCCAGAAATACCTTGATGCGCACTTCTTCAGGGGCTTCCCCTGGGGGCATCACTCCAGCAGTACAGCGATCTGAAAGGGCTGCCAGCTTGACCAGGTGGTAGAAGCTCACCAACCGGCCACCTGCCCCTTCGTCGTAGCCCCCTTGGCATTGCAGGTAATCGAACCCTTGGCTTTTGAGGGCCGTAGCTATTACGGGCAGAAACACCGCTTCCACGCCGAGCATTTCGATGCCGAGATGGTCGCTGCCAAGCGCAACATGATCAAAACCCTGGCTGGAAAGCCAGCTGCCAACCGCGCCGGGAGCCGGGGTTTCAAGCGCCGTGCTGCTGGAGTTGTTGCCGGCGTTGGTTTGGATTGCGTCAGGCATGGCAGGCGTGGAGGAGGTGCTCAGGCTTCGACTGGTGCAGGGATGGCCGCAGCTGGTGCGGGCATGGGAAGGGAGCTGGCGGCGGCTAGGGCCTGTCTTTGGGTTTCGGCTGCTAAGTATTGACCATTCACGATCGGGGCCACCGCTTTCATCTGGTGGGAGACCGTGCAATAGCGGTGCGATTGCTGCAGATTGCCGCGCTCGACCAAGGCTTCGTTGCCCACTTTTTTACGCAGTTTGATCACCGCATCAAAGATTGCTTCCGGGCGAGGAGGGCAGCCGGGTAGATAGAGATCTACGGGTATCAACTTGTCCACGCCCCGCACGGCGGTGGTGGAATCGGCGGAAAACATGCCGCCGGTGATGGTGCAAGCGCCCATGGCGATCACATATTTCGGCTCAGGCATCTGCTCATAGAGACGCACCAGGGCAGGGGCCATCTTCATGGTCACGGTGCCGGCCACGATCAGCAGGTCCGCCTGGCGTGGACTAGAGCGGGGCACTAGACCAAAGCGGTCGAAATCGAAGCGGGAGCCAATCAGGGCGGCAAATTCGATGAAGCAGCAAGCCGTGCCGTAAAGCAGGGGCCAGAGACTCGAGAGGCGCGCCCAGTTGTGAATGTCATCCAGGGTGGTGAGGATGACATTTTCGGAGAGATCCGAGGTGATCGTTGGCGTGCCAACCGGGTTGCAGCTAGCCGCCCGCAGATCCTTTAAAGCTTCTATTGAGGGTGTGTTGGTCATGGGTTCAGCTCCACTCAAGGGCGCCTTTGCGCCAGGCGTATGCGAGGGCGACTACCAGGATGGCGATGAAGATAAGGGCTTCGATAAAGGCCAGCAGGCCAAGGCGGTGAAATGCCACGGCCCAGGGGTAAAGAAAGACGGTCTCCACGTCAAAGATGACGAAGACCAAGGCAAACATGTAGTAGCGGATATTGAATTGAATCCAGGCGCCGCCAATCGGCTCCATGCCCGATTCGTAGGTGAGCTCGCGCTCGCCCTTGCGGCTCTGGGGTGACAGCAATTTGTTGGCCAGCAACGCCAGCACTGGCACCGCCGCTGAAATCAGCAGGAAGCCAACAAAAGCGTCGTAGCCGGAGAGCACGAACATGCGAGCCATACCAACCTGCCGGTTAGTCTGGCATCTGTGCCCGGGCCCTGGGGTGGCACCGATAAAGTGACTGAACCACCTGAGGCCCAGGGATGAGTTCTGATCAAGTGCCTGGGCCCCAGCCCGAAGCCAGCGAACCCAGCGAGGTCATGGAGGCCGAGCCGGGCCCTCAAGCGGAAGAGGCGCTGTCAGTGGATCCAGTGGAGGATCCAGATACGCACCGATTTGAATGCCGCAGCTGCGGTTTCGTCTACGACCCGGATGAGGGGGTGCGCAAGTTGGCCATCGCCCCCGGTACGCCATTTAGCCAGCTTGATCCGATCGGCTTCCGCTGCCCCGTCTGCCGCAGTCGGGTGGGGGCCTTTAAGGACATCGGTCCCCGCAACAAGCCCAGCGGCTTCGAAGAAAACCTCAACTTCGGGTTGGGCGTCAACAAGCTCACCCCAGGCCAGAAGAATGTCTTGATCTTCGGGGGCTTCGCTTTGGCTTTTGCCTTCTTCCTCTCCCTCTACTCCCTGCGCTGATGACCAGTCTTCCCCTGTCCCGCAAGCTTCAGGCCCTAATGCGGCCCCTAGTGAGCTTGCTGCTCGTTGCTGGGCTGGGCTTTGGCCTCTCCGGCTGTGTCACCACCGGGTTGCCTGTGGCAGCCGCAAGCCCCTGGCAAGCAGTGCCTTTGGCCACAAAGGCCAATCCCCTGGATGTGGCCTTCACCGATGACCGCCACGGCTTCTTGGTGGGTAGCAATAGATTGATACTGGAAACCAACGATGGCGGTGCCAGCTGGGCTGAGCGGGCCCTCGATCTGCCGGAAGAGGAAAACTTCCGTTTGATCAGCCTTGATTTCCGCGGCGATGAGGGCTGGATTGCCGGCCAGCCTGGTTTGTTGCTGCACACCACGGACGGGGGCCAAAACTGGAGCCGTCTTTTCCTGGATACCAAGCTGCCAGGTGAGCCGTACTTGATCACGGCTTTGGGGCCAGATCAGGCCGAGCTGGCCACCAATGTGGGAGCGATCTATCAAACCCGTGATGGCGGCACCAATTGGCAAGCCGATGTGGATGACGCTGCCGGGGCCGTGCGGGAGCTGCGCCGCTTTGGCGATGGTCGTTATGTAAGCGTCAGTGGACTGGGCAATTTCTTCTCCACTTGGAAGCCAGGGGATGGCACCTGGCAGCCCCACCAACGCATGAGCAGCCAGCGGCTCCAGTCGATGGGCTTCCAGCCCGACGGCTCCCTCTGGATGTTGGCCCGTGGAGCCCAGATCCGCTTTAACCCAGATGCCAGCAACGTTGAGGAGTGGGGCAAGGCGGTGGTGCCGATCACGAATGGCTTCGGTTATCTCGACATGGCCTGGGCTCCTGATGGCTCGATCTGGACAGGCGGCGGCAGCGGCACCTTGTTGATGTCCAGCGATGGTGGCAAAAGCTGGCAGAAAGATCCGGTGGGCGCCCAGCAGCCCTCCAACTTCACCCGCATCAGCTTTAAGTCAGATGGCAAGGGCTTCGTGCTTGGTGAACGGGGATCCCTGCTGCGCTGGGTGGGCTGATCCCGCCCCGTCCAGCTGCTGCGGTCGCCAACTTCTGTAACCAAGGCGCCATTCCGGCCCCGTCATCCCCCGGCTCACCCTTAAGATTATTGAGCTGAACGCTTGTTGCTATGGCTGCCGGCTCGACAGGAGAACGCCCGTTCTTCGAGATCATCACGAGCATTCGTTACTGGGTAATCCATGCGGTTACCCTGCCCGCCATCTTTTTGGCCGGCTTCATGTTCGTTTCTACGGGCTTGGCCTATGACGCCTTTGGGACCCCTCGCCCTGACGCCTATTTTCAGGCTCAGGAAAGCAAAGCTCCAGTGGTGAGTCGGCGTTACGAGGGCAAGACCCAACTTGACCAGCGCTTGCAATAAGCCATGACCCAAGCACCTGTTTCCACCACTCCCCGCAACTATCCGATCTTCACGGTTCGGTGGCTGTCGGTGCATGCCCTCGGCGTTCCCACGGTCTTTTTCCTGGGATGTCTTGCGGCTATGCAATTTGTCCGCCGCTGAGTCGGTAATCGCTCGTCAGCCATGCAACGCTCTCCTAATCCCAATAATTTGCCGGTTGAACTAAACCGCACCAGCTTGTTTTTGGGCTTGTTGTTCGTTTTCACGATCGGCATCCTTTTTTCAAGTTATTTCTTTAACTGACCCCTCTTCACGTAACCCGGAGAGCTCCCGATGAGCGGCAAGAAGTCCAACCTGCCTGATGGCCGGATTCCAGATCGTCTGCCGGATGGTCGTCCTGCAGTTGCTTGGCGCTCTCGCTGGACCGAAGGGGTTTTGCCCCTGTGGCTGGTCGCAACAGCTGGCGGTATGGCAGTAATTTTTGTTGTTGGGCTGTTTTTCTACGGCTCATACGTGGGCGTTGGTTCCGCCTGAGTTGGCTTCCGATCTGATTCGTGATTCCCTGCAGAATTGCCGTTTTCGGCAGATCTGTAGGGTTTTTTGATGGGCCGTTTTGGTGAAAAAACGAACCCTGCTCAATAACCGACTGCTGGCCAGCCTTGCCGGCGCTGCGCTCAATTGCTACGGGGAGCTGTTTGTGCGTACCTCGCGGATCCGCATTCAGGCCCATCCCGATACCTATCGGTTGGTTCAGGAACAGGGGGCCGCAGTGATTTATGCCCTCTGGCATCGCCACGCTTTTTTTATACCCCTATTGCGTCGCTTTGATCGGCGCCGGGTGGCTGTTCTGCTCAGTAGCCATCGGGATGGCCAGATCGTTGCCGTGGCAGTGCGCTTACGCGGTTTGGAGGTGGTGGAGGGTTCTTCCACCCGTGGTGGCCTGCAGGCCTATCACTTCCTGCGCCGGGCTCTGCAGCAATGCCAGCCTGTTTGTATCACCCCAGACGGGCCTAAGGGTCCGGCTGAGTTGGTCAAAAGTGGGGTGATTCATCTTGCCCAGCAATCGGGCTGCTCGATTGTGCCGGTTTCTGTTTCCTGCTCCCGCAGCTATCGCTTGCGCTCCTGGGACCGGTCGGTGTTGCCCTTGCCCCTGTCGCGAGTGGTTGTGCAGCTGGGCGAGCCGCTATGGCTGCACAACAGCTTGGTGGATAGCCAGGAGCTGCTGGCGGAGCGATTGCGCCATGGGGCCGACCTGGCTGGTGAGTGCCCGTGAAGCGAGCTAAGGCCTGGTTGCTGCTGGGGCTCTATCGACTGCTCTCCCTTGGCCTGACCCCGTTCTGGCTGGTCTTGTTGCTGGTCCGCCTGGCCAAGGCCAAGGAGGATCCCCGCAGGCTGGGGGAGCGCCTGGGCTGGCCCAGCCGCCGCCGCCCAGCTGGTCCGCTGCTGTGGTTTCACGCCGCCAGTGTGGGCGAACTAAACAGCCTGTTGCCCGTGTTGCGAGCGCTGGATCAGGGTGTTGGAGCGCCAGTGCTGCTGGTGACAACGGTGACACGCACCTCCGCCGCCCTGGCTGACCGGGTATTGCCGCCTGCTGCGATACACCAATTCGTGCCGATAGATCATTGGCTGGCCCTGTTGCCCTTTCGCTGCTATTGGCGGCCCTGTCTGGGGGTTTTGGCGGAGGCAGAGCTCTGGCCTGAGCTGGTGCAGGCGATGCCCCATCTGCACTTGATCAATGCCCGCATGAGCCAACGCTCCTACCTGCGGCATCGGCGGTTCCCTGTTTATGCCGGCTGGTTGCTGGCGCGGGTGGAGGTATGCCTGGCCCAGTCCCAGGACGATGCCGAGCGTTTTCGGCGTCTGGGGGCCCGCGATGTGCGCGCCCTGGGCTCCACCAAGCTCGATGCCGATCTGCCGCCGGTCAATAGCGTTCATCTTGAGCTGGTGCAGCAGGTGTTTGCCGGCAGGTCGGTGCTGCTGCTGGCCAGCAGCCATGCCGGTGAAGAACGGCAATGGATTGAAGCCTGGGTGGAAAACAAGCTGACGCAGCGCCCATTTGGACTGCTGTTGGCACCGCGCCATCCCCAGCGGGCCCAGGAGGTGCTTGCACAGGCGCGGGAGCTGGGACTGTCGGCGGCGCTCTGGAGTGACCTGGCTGGCGGGGGCTTGGCTCCTAACCCCGATGTGCTTGTGGCTGATGTAATTGGCGAGATGGGCACCTGGATCAGCGCAGCGGCCGTGGTGGTGATGGGGGGTAGTTTTTATCCGCAGGGCCGGGCCCTTGGTGGCCAGAACCCCCTGGAGCCCGTGGCCCTGGGTCGTCCCGTGCTCTGTGGCCCCGATATGGCCAACTTTTCTGACCTGCTGGAGCCGTTGCTGTCGGCTGGCTGCCTCCAGCAGTGCGCCGATGTGGCAGCAGCTCTGGCGGCTGCCCTGCCCCTGCTGGTTCAGCCATTGCCGCAGCGGCGTGGGGAGGGCCTGCGCTTGCGCGGCCCCTCCCAGCTGCTTGCTTCACTGCTGCTGAAGCAGTGCCGCTCAAGCAGTGCCGCTGAAGAGTGCCGCTGATGCACTGCCGCTGATTCGATGCAATTAATGAGATGCCAATGATCTAATGCCATTAACTACGCCGCATTTTTGGTATCAGCGCCGCCGTGGCTGGCAGGCCTGGCTGCTCTGGCCACTGGGCTGGCTTTATGGCTGCGCCGTGACTTTGCACCGGCGCGGTACTCGCCCTTGGCGTTGTTCGGTGCCGGTGCTCTCGATAGGCAACCTCACCCTGGGGGGGACGGGCAAGACCCCTCTGGGGATTGCCTTGGCCCAGGGCCTTGGGAAGCGCGGCTGGCGGGTGGCGGTGCTGCTGCGTGGCTATGGCACCCGGCGCCGAAACTCGTGCCTGGTTTCTGCGACCAGCTCCTGCGCGGAGGTGGGGGATGAGGCCCTGGAGTACGCCCAAAGCCTCGGGGATGGTGTGGCGTGGGTGGGCTCGAACCGCTGCCGGAGTGCGGCGTTGGCAGTGGCGGCTGGGGCCACTGTGATCTTGCTGGACGATGGTTTGCAGCACTGGCGTTTGGGCCGTGATTTGGACCTGTCCCTGCTGGATCGAAAGCACGGACTGGGAAACCGTCTGGTGTTTCCGGCGGGCCCGCTACGCGAGCCCCTGGATCAATTGGCCCGGGCCGATGGGCTTGTGTTCACCGGTGCAGAGCCTGTTGAGCCGTTGCCGCCTGTTCCCGTGGGTTGGCCGAGCCACAAGCCACGCTTTGCCGTGCGCTTCTGTTTACTGCCGCCGCCCCAGCTCCAGCAGGAGCGTCTGGTGGCCTTCTGCGGTATCGGCTTGCCGGAGAAGTTTTTTTCAGCTCTGCGGGCCTGCGGACTCCAGCTGGTGGCAACGGAATCCTTCCCGGATCACCACGTTTATGCTGGATCAGACCTGAAGGGTTTGTTGGATTTGGCCCATGCCAATGGCGCACGGTTGGTCACCACCGTCAAGGATGGTCAACGCCTGCCCCACCGTTATCGCCAGGTTGTGAGCTTGGTGCCGCTTCAGGTGGACAGTGCCAGTCTGGCGCCCTTACTGAATTGGCTGGATCAGCGTCTTTGTGCTCTGTCGAATGTTCGGTTCCATGGTTGATCTGGGACGGCGGCGGGTTTTGTTTGTGGCAGGTGAGGCGTCGGGAGATCTCCATGGCGGCTTCTTGGTGCGCGAGCTGCAGCGCCAAGTGCCGGGGGTAGAGATAGCAGGGGTGGGCGGTGACCAACTGCGCGCCTGCGGCATCGACATCCTGGCCGACGTGCGAGTGCTTTCTGCGGTTGGCTTGGTGGAGATCATCGGTAGTCTTCGCCGTCACCACCGCGTGATGGAGTTGTTGAAGCATCAGATGGATAACCATCGCCCGGATGTGGTGGTGCTGGTTGACTATCCCGGCTTCAATATGTTTGTGGCTAAGGAGGCTAAGAAGCGCGGCATCCCTGTGTTTTTCTACATTGCGCCCCAGGTTTGGGCCTGGGGCCAGGGAAGGGCCAAAAAGATGGAGCGGCTAATTGAGCGCCTGGCAGTAATTTTCCCGTTTGAGGAGCCCATCTTTAATTCCCATGGCCGCGACTTTGCTCGCTATGTGGGCCATCCACTAGTAGATGAGCTCCAAGTCAGTTGCTCCCGTGAGCAGACGCGGCTTCGCCATGGGTTATCTCTGGAGCAGTCCTTGCTTGTGTTGATGCCTGGCAGTCGCCAGGCTGAAGTGCGGATGCTTTTGCCCGCCATGCTGAAAGCTGCCAACCAGCTCAAACTCGATGGTTGGCAGGTTGTCTTACTGAAGGCGCCCACCATCGATCGTTCCTATTTAGAGCAGGCGAATGGTGGAGAGGCACTGCCGGTTCCCCTGGTTGATGGCGACGCCCATAACCTGCTGCATGCTGCCGATGCTGGTGTGATCGCCTCTGGCACAGCCACCCTCGAGGCGGCCTTGTTGGGTTGTCCCCATGTGATTCTTTATCGCTTCTCCTGGCTTACTTATTTGATTGCCAGGCTGGTAATTGGCCAGCGCTCAATGGGCCTACCCAATGTTATTCTCGGGCGCCAGTTGTTTCCCGAGCTAGTTCAGAGGCACGTGACGGCTGACAAAATTGTGAGATCCCTGCGGAGCCTCAACCATGATCGGGCCCTATTTAATCAATCTGTGCAGGAGTTGCAGGCAACCATGGGCCCCCCTGGGGCATCCAGGCGAGCGGCCGATGAATTAGTAGGCTTGCTTAAATGAGCACACAAATTTATCAAAGGCTGGCCTTTTATGGACGCAGCCATTTGTGGCCGGGCTTTTCTCTAGCCCTATTCTTTAATTTTCTGTATGGCGCGTCAACCGGCTTTGTGCCATTGGTAATTCGCTACCTTTTTGATGATATTTTGCCTTCGAGCGATCGAAGTCGTTTGTATTTGGCGCCCGTAGTTATACTTGTGGTGATAGTGCTTAGGGCGGTATCTCAATATCTAGGATCTTATCTGACTGAGGCCGTTGGTCAGTCAATTACGGCTGACTTGCGCCATCAACTTGCTGAGCGAATATTGGATTTGCCCCAGTCCTACGTGGATCGCAATTCCTCCACCGTGTTGGTGTCTCGAGTGCTCACTGATGTTTCACTCGTCAAGAGTGGAATTGTTGACGGCTTTTCGTCTATATTTAAAGATTCCCTAACCCTGATAGTTCTGGTTTGCGTAGCTTTTTATCAAGATTGGCTGCTGTCGTTGATCGCTTTCATTCTTTTCCCGCTGGCTATATTGCCGATTCTTAATTCTTCCAAAAAAGTCAGACGTCACTCTAGTAAAGGGCAGCTGAGTCTGGCCAAGTTGGCCTCATTCCTCCAGGAGTCGGTAATCGGCTTGCGGGTGGTCAAGATCTTCGGTATGCAGGCCTATGAGTTGTCGAGGTTTGATCAAGAGAATCAAACGGTTTTAAAGGCTGCTCTGAAGACAACTCGGGCCAAGCTTGCCAATCAGCCATTAATGGAAGTAATAGGTGCGATTGGCTTTAGTGCAGTTTTAGTATATGGCGGTGAAAACGTAATTGCTGGCACGCGTACCACTGGTAACTTCTTTGCCTTTTTGACCTCTCTCTATCTTTGTTATGCGCCCTTTAAGGGGATTGCTAGATCTAATTCTATATTGCAGCAAGGTGTCTCTGCCGCCAGTGATTTATTCAATATTCTCGATACTAAGCCTGAGCCTCCTGAGGCTTCCAGCCCCCAGTCCTTAAACAGTGTTTCTGAAGGCCTTGTGGCCAGGAATGTCTGTTTTGGTTATGGCGATGAACTGGTTATCGATGACTTATCTTTAGAGCTGCCTTGCAGCGGGACTGTCGCATTGGTTGGGCCTAGTGGTGGCGGTAAAAGTACCATAATTGACTTATTGTGTCGCTTTTACGACCCCAGCTCAGGAGTTATATCAATTGATGGCATTGATATTCGCCAGCTTTCTCTGGCATCGTTGCGCTCCTTGATTTCAGTTGTTGATCAAAATACATTTCTTTTTAATGACACTGTTGCTAACAACATTGCCTATGGCTTGTCTTCGGCTTCGTCGCCCCAAATTGAGGCTGCTGCAAGGGCTGCAAATGCTCATGATTTCATTATTCAACTGCCCGAGGGCTATGCCACCCTTATTGGAGAAAACGGCACGATGCTCTCTGGCGGCCAGCGTCAGCGAATTGCAATTGCGCGTGCATTAATTAAGGATGCGCCCTTGCTGTTTCTGGACGAGGCCACCTCTGCCCTCGACTCAGCCTCTGAGCAGGTTGTGCAAGAAGCCCTAGACCGATTGATGGCTGACCGCACCACCTTGGTGGTGGCCCATCGCCTCTCCACTGTGGTGAATGCCGACTGCATTTGTGTGATTTCGGGTGGCCGAGTGGTTGAGTCGGGAAATCACGCCACCCTGCTGGCTCGCGGCGGCACTTATGCCGACCTATTTTCGACACAATTCGCAAACGCTGACGCGGGATCGCCAGGATGACAGTTGCCGCCTCTCAGCCCACCGGTTTTCAGCCCGCCTATGAGCGCCACGATTGGTCCAGCGCCTTTCGCAACGTCGGTGTTGAACTAAGCGACGTTCCCTTAGAGCCCGTGCGCGGCACGATCCCGGCTGAGCTCAAGGGCACTTTGTTCCGCAATGGGCCAGGTCGGCTCGAGCGGGGTGGCCAGTGGGTTCATCACCCATTTGATGGTGACGGCATGATCAGCGCCTTCCGGTTTGAAGGGGGGCAAGCCCGACTCACCAACCGCTTTGTTCGCACCGAGGGCTGGTTAGCAGAGGAGCAGGCCGGTCGCTTCGTTTACCGGGGGGTCTTCGGCACTCAGAAGCCCGGAGGGCCACTCGCCAATGCTTTTGATCTGCGCCTTAAGAACATCGCCAACACCCATGTGGTGCAGCTGGGTGACCAGCTGCTGGCGCTCTGGGAAGCGGCCGAGCCCCACGCCCTTGATCCCCGCACCCTTGAGACCAGGGGGCTCTCGCGGCTTGAGGGTCTGCTCAAGCCAGGAGAAGCTTTCAGCGCCCACCCCCGCTTCGATCCAGGTCACCACGGCGAGCCCCGTATGGTCACCTTCGGCGTCAAGGCGGGCCCCACCAGCACCATTCGCTTGATGGAATTTGCCAGCGCAGACCAGCCAGATGGTGTGCGCGCCGGCGATCTGGTGGCTGACAGTCGCCACAGCTTCAAGGGTTTTGCCTTCCTGCATGATTTTGCGATCACACCCAGCTGGGCTGTGTTTCTGCAGAACGCTGTGGCGTTTAACCCCCTGCCGTTTGTGCTCGGGCAGAAGGGGGCGGCCCAATGCCTGGCTTCCAAGCCCGGAGAGGCCGGCCAGTTTTGGTTGGTGCCTCGCCAGCCGGGTCATCACGCTGGCGCCCGCCCGCTGCTGCTTCCTGCTCCTGAAGGCTTTGTCTTCCACCACCTCAATGCCTTTGAGGATCCGGCCACGGGCGAGGTGGTGGTGGATTCGATTTATTACGACGATTTCCCTTCGATTGGCCCGGAGGTTGACTACCGCGAAATCGATTTCGACTCGATACCTGAGGGGCAGTTGCGCCGTTGCCGGATAGACCCCCGCAGCGGCACGGTGCGGAGCGAGTGGCTGGAGCAGCGCTGCTGTGAGTTCGCCATGGTTAATCCGGCAAAGCATGGCCTAAACGCGCGCTTCGCCTGGATGGCGGTAGCGCAGCGGGAGCGGGGTAATGATCCGCTCCAGGCGATTGAGAAGCTCGACTTGCAGACCGGCGAACGCCTGGTTTGGAGTGCGGCCCCCCGCGGTTTTGTCACCGAACCGGTGATGGTGCCCCGCCTAACTGGTGATTCACCAGAAGACAACTCTGCCGAAGACAGTGCTGCAGAAGACAGTCCCGCAGAAGATAGTGGCTGGGTGTTGGTGCCGGTTTGGAACGGGGCTCGCTGCGCTACGGATCTGGTGATCCTCAACGCTGCCGATATGACAGAGCAAGCCGTGCTCGAGCTTCCCCTCGCCATTCCCTATGGGCTGCACGGCAGTTGGTCTGCAACTGCCTGATCAGCTGCCCAGCAGGGAGCCCAGCTGGGGTTCCAGCTGGGCAAAAGCCCGGCCCCTGTGGCCGATCTCGCTTTTGAGGCCTTTGTCCATCTCGGCGTAGGTGAGCCCCGTGTGCGGCACAAAAAACACGGGGTCGTAGCCGAAGCCCCCACTACCCCGCTGCGTTGGCAGGATCAGGCCGGCGCAGCGGCCCTCCACCTCCAGCCGCACGCTGCCGCTCGGATCGGCCACCGCCAGGGCGGCGCTGAACTCGGCGCTGCGGTCGGTAGCGCCCTCCAGTTCTTGCAGCAGCCTGGCGATACGGGCTGCGTCGCTGCTTGCGTAGCGGGCTGAGTGCACGCCTGGCGCGCCGCCTAAGGCATGCACACTCAGCCCTGAGTCATCGGCCAGGGCCCAGCAGCCGGTGGCGCTGGACACGGCCACCGCTTTGAGGCGCGCGTTCTCGGCAAAGGTGCTGCCGGTTTCCTCCACCTCCAAGCAATCGGGCTGGGCCTCAATTGCCAGGTTGAGTCCGGCCAGCAGGTGCTGGAACTCGCGCACCTTGCCGGCATTGCCGCTGGCGATCACCAGCTTGGTGACGGGTGAGCAGACCATATCTGTTGTGTGCATGGCGTCAGACCGATTCCGCCAGCTGGCGGGCCCAGCCCAGCACCTCAGCCACCCGGGCTTCGCTGGGAGCTTCGCAGTAGAGCCGCAGCAGCGGCTCGGTGCCGGAGAAGCGCAGCATCAGCCAGTGGCTGGGGCCCAGGCGCAGCTTCACCCCATCGGTGGTGATCACCTCCAGCACGGGGCTGCCGGCCACCTCGCTGGGCGGTGCTGCGGCCAGCTTTGCTTCGAGCCGCTCGCGGGCTGCCATGTCTGGCAGGCGTAGGTCGAGTCGGTCGTAGGCGGCGGCCCCACCGCAGCGCTGCTGCAGGGCATCGATTCGCTCCCCCAGGGGCAGGCCTCCCTCCACCAGCGCTTCGATCAGCAGCAGGGCTGCAAAGGGCGCATCCCGCTCTGGCAGATGCATGCCGAAGCCCACGCCGCCTGATTCTTCGCCGCCTACCAGCACCTCGCCGCTCAGCATCTCTGCCGCGATGTATTTGAAGCCCACGGGCTTTTCCAGCACCTGGCGCTCCAGGCCTTCTGCCACAAGTTGCATTAGGTCGGAGCCGCTTACGGTTTTGATTACGCAGCCCGGCAGCTGGCGGGCCCGGGCCAGGTGGTCGATGAATAGGGGCATCAGCAGCTGGGTGCTGCAAAAGCGGCCGCGCTCATCCACGGCGGCGATGCGGTCGCCGTCGCCGTCAAACACGATCCCCATGGCGGGCCGGCCAGCTGCGGTGCTGGCGGTTACGGCCGTGATCAATTCCTGCAGGTAAGGGGCCAGGGGCTCGGGAGGGTTGCCGCCAAATAGGGGGTCCCGGTTTGCCCGAATTTCGCGGATGACGCCACTGGATCTGGCCCCATCGCCCAGCAGGGCCGGCAGCACACCGGCTGCTGAGCCGTGCATTGGATCGACAATCACCGTGAGCCCCAGGCGCTCTAGGCCTGCCGCCAGGGCCGCAGTGTTCACCTTGGTCTGCAGGCCCGCCACGTAGGTGCCCAGGGCATCGAAGCGTTGGGGGTCGCCCGGGATCGGCACGGTGATGCCACCGGCTTCCAGGCGGGTTTCAACTCGGCGGGTGAAGTCACCTTCCACCGAGCCGCCGAACGGTCCCTTGATTTTCAAGCCGAGCCACTCCGGCGGGTTGTGGCTGGCGGTGATCACCAGGGCGCCCAGGGCCTGGCGCTGCACCACGGCCCAGCTGCTGGCAGGGGTGGGTGTGGCTGTGGCCGAAAGCAGGGGCTCGAGGCCGCAACCTCTAACGGCGCTGCAGATCGCCTCAGCTAGTTCGGGCGCCAGAAAGCGGCGGTCGTAGCCGATCACCACCTCGCGGCTTTTCAGGCCTTCGGGGGCGGAGTGGGCCAGCTCCCGGGCTGCAGCGGCAGCTACCGGCAGCAGTCGATCCAGGGTGATGTCCACGCCGAGGATGCCGCGCCAGCCATCGGTGCCGAAGGCGATCGGGCTGGCCTCCAGGGGCAGGGGGGCTGAGGCCATGGGGGGTGGGGCATGCCGAGCTGGGGCAATTCTGCGGTGCCGGCGGCGCTCCAGCCCTAGCGTCGGGGTCTGTGGACGCCAGCATTGACTTCCCGGCCCCAAATTGAATGTTCAGGGCCCGAGCCGGCTCTCACTGATCGCTTGCTGCGCAGTTGGCTGCGATGCAGGCGCCGCGCCTGGCTGGATCGCTTTGGGGTTGCCAGCGAGCGGCAGTGGAATGCCCACCGGGCTCTGGCCTTGAGCGACCAGCTGCGCAGCTTTCAGACCCTGCTGCCCCAGCGGCCGGGCCACGGCGAGGCGGCCTGCGCCGCAGGGGCGGCTGGGGTGGTGGGCTTGCGGCTGCGGGGGGCTGGTCCCCAGGGAGTGCGATTGGAATCCCATCCCTCCCTGCTGGAGCGCATCGCTGGCCAAAGCCGTTGGGGCGCCTATGCATACCGGCCGGTATTGGCTCGCCAGGGGCGACGGCTAACCCGCGAAGCTCGGGTGGTGCTGGCGCTTTGGGGGCGCCTGTTGGCGGAGCACCAGCAGGCACCAGTGCCCCATGGTCTGGTGGTGGCCGGTGAAGGCAGGTTCCTGCAGCGGGAGCGCCTGGCATTGGCTAGCGGCCTGCAGCACCAGCTCGATGAGAGCCTGCAGCGTCTCGCCGCTGATCTTGCCCAGTCCACGCCACCGCCCTTGGTGAGCGATCGCAAAAAGTGCACCCTGTGCAGCTGGCGAGGCGTCTGCGATAAGGAGGCCGCCGCCATGGGGCATCTCAGCGAGGTGAGTGGCATCGGCGGTAAGCGCCGCGAGATGTTGCTGGAGCAGGGGGTCACCAGCCTGCCGGACCTGGCTGCCCGCGATCCAGAGCTGTTGGCCGAGGCCCTAGCCGCCTACGGAGAGCAGCACCGCGAGATTGCCGCTGAGTTGGTGGCCCAGGCCCGGGTGCAGGCCTCTGGCCTGCCGCAGCGCCTTGGCCGTGGGCCGGTCTTGCCCGAGTTGGCAGCAGCACCTGGTGTGTTGCTCTACGACATCGAATCCGATCCCGATGCCCGCGATGATTTCCTGCACGGCTTTGTGGTGCTGGAGAGCGACGGGGCGGGGGGCTGGCTAGAGCAGTCCGCCCGCTACCAGCCCCTGCTGGCCTTGCAGGAGCATGGTGAGCAGCGCCTCTGGCAGCGATTGCAGCGTTTGCTTGCCCGCTATCCCGATTGGCCGGTGTTGCATTACGGCGAAACCGAGGTGATTGGCCTGGTGCGCCTGGCCCAGCGCCAGGGGGCCAGTGAGGCTGAGCTGGCCCGGTTGCGGGGCAGGATGTTGGATGTGCACGCCCGGCTGCGGCGCCACTGGCGCCTGCCGGTGAGCAGCTACGGGCTCAAGACGGTGGCCGGCTGGCTGGGCTTTGCCTGGAGCCAGAAAGGGGTAGATGGGGCCCGCTGCCTGCTTTGGTGGCGCCAGTGGCGTCAATGGCACCGCCAAGGCGGTAGCCGGGGCCAGGCCAGTCGCTATCAGTTGCAGCGGATATTTCTCTACAACCGCGATGACAGCCTGGCCACCTGGGCAGTGGTGCGCTGGCTACTGGCTCAGCCCTAACGCTTCAGGACTTCAGATTCAGGACTGAAGATTCAGGATTTACGGCCGGCACCGACCGGTGGATCAACGCAGGCTGGCGGGCGAGATAGCTCCAGCAGCGCGCCATCGGGATCGGGGCCGGCGCGCAGGCAGGTTTGTTGAAGCGACTGGCGGCGCACCAGGGCTAGGCCAATCCAGAGGCCATCTTCCAGGGCCAGGCTGGAGGTGATCAGACCCGCCCGGGGGCTGCTGGGCTCGCCGCCCGTCAAGACTGTGCCTGGCTCTCCAGGATCCTGGGTTCCGCGCCAGAACCAGCGCCGCAGCTGTTGTTTAACGCCGTCGTAGGTGGCGAGTTTGGCCAGGGTTTCCTGGCCCACGTAGCAGCCCTTGCTGAGGCTCACCCGGTCGGCAAGCCCTACTTCGAAGGGGTTGGTGTCGTCGTTGATCTCACCTGGGGCCTCCGGCACCCCCTGCTGGATGCGCCAACGCTGCTGCTCCCTGGCCGGCAGGGGCGCTCGATCGGCTAGCCAGGCGGGCAGCTCGGCGTTTGTCAGCAGGACCAACTGGCGGCCCAGCAACCAACCGCTGCCATCTTCTAGAGAAATCCAGCTCCCATCAGCAACCTGGGGCAGGGCGTCGCAGCCATCCCCAAGCGGCGTGATCAAACGCACCGGAGTTACCGGACCCAGTTGCACTCGATCGGCGGGGAACAGCACCCGCTCAAGGGCCTGCCAAAGGGCGGTGCCATCAGCGCCGCGCAGCAGCAGCCAGGCCCCATCCCTATCCACCAACACCTCAGCGAGGGCTCGCAGACGACCGGTGGCGGTGGTGCAACAGCTGGGTATCCAGCTGCCGGGCTGCTGGCCTTCGATTGCCGAGCTGGTTTGGCCGTGTAGAAATCTGCCCGAATCTGGGCCATCCAGGCGGATCAGGTAGCCCGCTTGTTCGGTTCGAGACGGGCCGCTGGGCTGCCAGCCCCAGGGATCGGAGCTCATGAGTTGGCCAGGTCCGCGGCGGTGGCAGCCACCTCGTCCAGCAGAAACAGGCTGCGCAGCTCGAGCCCGGCAGCCGTCATCGCCTCGACGCCCCCCTCCTGGCGATCCACGATTGTCACTACCCGGTTCACTGTGTAGCCAGCCTCAAGCAGCTGCTGCACGGCCATTAGGGAAGATCCGCCTGTGGTGACTACGTCTTCAAGCACGGTGATGGTGCTTCCCGGTTCAGGCAGCGGCCCCTCCAGCCAGGCACCGGTGCCGTGGCCCTTGGCCTCTTTGCGCACGATCAGAGCATTGAGCTCCCGGCCCACCAAGGCAGCCATCATTGCCACCGCGCTCACCAGGGGATCTGCCCCCAGGGTGAGGCCGGCCACCGCCCGCGCTTCCGCTTCCACCTGCTCGAGCATTAGGGCGCCGAGCAGGGCCAAGCCGCTACCACTGAGGCTGACTGGCTTGCAATTGACGTAGTGGTGGCTGCTGCGCCCGGAGGCCAAGGTGAAGTTGCCGTGGCGGTAGGCCTGGGAGGCGAGCAGGGGAAGCAGGGCCAGGCGCATCTCTGCGGGGCTGGCAGTGAATAACGGGGCAGCCAGGGAAACGGTCGACAAGATCTGGTGCATTCTCGATTGGTTGATTAGTTTGCGACCATCACGACAGGATCAGCCCTGGGCTGATGGGATCAATGGCTTACGGCACCAACTTAAGGTTCACTTTGGGTTTGGCCGTAGGCGCACTTTCTTTGGTAGGAGCCTGGTCTTTGGTAGGAGCCTTGGTCTCGACCCCTGCAGCGGCGGGCCCAGTGGTTTGTACCACGACCTTGGAGGCCCCAAACAGCGGTGGGCAGGCACTCAATGGGGGAGCTGCCGGACCCGTTGAAGTTACCCGCTGTGGCGTCGTGCAGACCACGCCCCAGCTGATGGAGCAACGCTTTTTCAGCTACACGGCACCCTTTGCTCGCGGCGTGAGCCTCACCAATCAAATCACCGATCTATTTGGCATCGCCATGGGTGGTGGTGATGGCACCAAGGTGATGGGCTTCGGCTTCCCCGATCAAACGATCATCTGGGATGGCACGGCAGTGGAAAATACTTATCAAGTGTTACTTCAGCAGCAGAGTGATCCCATGCCCTGGCGTACGGGGGATGTGTCAAACGGCTATTCCGGCAGCCTGGGATCCGCTGGCTCCCAGCCTGATGGCCCAAGCTGGCAGGATGGCGGTGCCAGCTACAGCGCTCCGGTGCGCGGCCTCTGGTAGCACTGCTGGCGAGGGGGTCTAGCAATCTGGTGAATGCAGCGAACTCATAATTCGCCTTAGCCGAGTTCGATCCTCGGGACCCCCATTTCACCTTGGTTCAATCAACCCCTGCGGTCTGATTGCCCAGCAACCCCTATCGTCAGGGCACTGATGGCTCTCCTGGCGGAGCTTCCTGTGATTCAAGTCCTGGCGCTGGCCATTTTGCTGGCTCTGCTGGCTTTTTTTGCCGCTGGGGAATTCGCCCTGATTCGCCTGCGGCCTAGCCGGGTGCAGCAACTGCAGGAGGCGGGTGAGCCCGGTGCCCAAGCCGTTGCCAAGCTGCAGCATCGGCTCCGGCGAGTGCTGGTGGCTACCCAGCTGGGTACGGCGCTCGCTTTGGTGGCATTGGGCTGGGCCGGTCGCGGCTTGGCTGAACAGCTCGGCATGGCTATGGCCGCCAAAAGTGGTGGTGGAGCCATTCCCCAGGTTTGGCTTGATGCCGGTTTATTTCTTGTACTGGTTTTGCTTGCCACCGTGCTGGGCGGCTTACTACCCAAGGCCTGGGTGTTGCATCGTCCCGAAAGCTCGGCTCTGCGACTGGCGCCGTTGCTGGCTGCGGTGAGTCGCAATCTGGCCCCCTTGCTTTCCCTGATTGAGCGTTGCAGCGGTGTGCTGCTGCACCTGCTGGGCTTACCCCGTAACTGGGATGAGCTGGTGCCTGCCCTGTCGGCTGGCGAGCTTGAAACTTTGATCGAAACCGGCAACGTCACCGGTCTGATGCCCGACGAACGCAACATTTTGGAGGGAGTCTTTTCGCTGAGGGACACCCTGGTGCGGGAGGTGATGGTGCCCCGATCCGGCATGGTCACCCTGCCCCTGGATGTGAGTTTTGCCGAGCTGATGCGCGAGGTTCATGACACCGCCCACGCCCGCTTCCCGGTGATCGGCAGCTCCCTCGACGACGTGCGTGGCGTGCTTGACCTGCGGCGTCTTGCTGATCCCATTGCCAGGGGCATGCTCAGTGCCGACACTCCCCTTGCTCCCTACATCACCCCCGTGGCGCTGGTGCAGGAGAGCACTTCCCTGGCGGAGCTCCTGCCCCTGATTCGCAGTGGTCAGCCCCTGCTGGTGGTGGTTGATGAGCATGGTGGTACGGAGGGGCTGGTCACGGTGGCCGACCTCACCAGCGAGATTGTCGGAGAGGAAGAAGATTCCCTTGAGGCGGCCCAGGATCTGCAGAAACTCGGCGAAGGCTGCTGGTCGGTGGCAGGGGACCTGGAAATCTTCGAACTCAACAGGCAGCTGGCGCTGCAGTTGCCTGAGGCGGAAGGTCATCACACGCTTGCTGGCTTCCTGCTTGAGCGCTTGCAGCACATTCCCTCGGCAGGTGAAGGTTTGCGCTGGAAGGGCCACCAATTTCGGGTGCTGGCCATGGATGGCCCGCGCATTGAGCGAGTACAGATCGAGCGTCCAGTCGTCGAACCGGAGCGCACCGAGGGCGGCTGATCAGCGGTCTGGGCCCCCGTACCCCCGATAATGCCGACAGTTGAGAGCCCCTGCCTTGAACCCTGTGCGCGTGGGTGTCATCGGCATCGGCAACATGGGTTGGCACCACGCCCGGGTGCTGAGCCTGATCAAAGAGGCCGAACTGGTGGGGGTGGCTGATCCAGATGGGAGCCGCGGACAGCTAGCTACCGAGCAATTCGGTTGCCGCTGGTTCCCCTCCTACGAGGAAATGTTGCCCGAGGTGGACGCTGTTTGTATCGCCGTGCCCACCCTGCTTCACCACCGGGTCGGTTTGGCCTGCCTGATGGCCGGGGTGCACGTGCTGATCGAGAAGCCGATCGCGGCCAGTCAGGAGGAGGCGGTTGAGTTGATCCATGCGGCTGAGCATGCTGGTCGTCTGCTGCAGGTGGGCCATATCGAGCGCTTCAATCCCGCCTTCCGGGAATTGGTCAAGGTTGTGGCTAATGAGGAGGTGGTAGTGCTTGAAGCGCGCCGTCACAGTCCCAACCCAGACCGCGCTAATGACGTGTCGGTGGTGCTCGACCTGATGATTCACGACATTGACCTTGTGCTGGAGCTGGCTGGGGCTCCGGTGATTCGCCTGGCGGCGGCCGGTGGTCGCAGTGCTGAAGGGCCAATCGACTACGTCAACGCCACCCTGGCCTTTGCTAACGGTGTGGTTGCCAGCCTGACGGCCAGCAAGATGGCCCATCGCAAGATTCGCAGCCTTAGTGCCCACTGCCGCGGCAGCTTGGTAGAGACGGATTTTCTTAATCGCACCTTGCACATTCATCGCCGCGCTCACGAGACGGTGAGCGCAGATCACGGCGAGCTGGTTTACCGATCCGATGGAGTAATTGAAGAGGTCAGTACCACCTCCATTGAGCCCCTATACGCCGAACTAGAGCATTTCCTCCAGTGCGTGCGGGGTGTTGAGACCCCGGCGGTGGATGGCTTGCAGGCTTCCCGGGCTTTGCAGCTGGCCGACCTGATTGAGCAGTGCGTCGAGCGGCCAAATCTCTGCATGAGCCTGGAGGCGCCGATCTAGGTCGTCGAAGTTGCCCTTGCTGCTGGGGTTATGTCTGGGCTAGTGAGCTGGCGCAGAGCTGCCAGCTGCCAGCGGCGGCAATCAGCGGGCGAAGCCAGATAAAATTGATCCCAGGCGTCTGCCTTATGCAGACCGTATTGGGATTCAGGAATATCCGGGTGGCGTTGCTGCCAGCCCACCCGCACGGCGTGACCGATCACCACGTCTAACACCAGGTCGTCGTCAAATACCACCTCGGGATTAGCACCCATAAAGGTGATCAAGGTGAGCAGGGTCTCCGTGCATAGCTGGCGATAGTCCGGCGCTTCGATTTTGCTGAGCAGGTGATCGACAAGGGCGGCGAAATTACGTTCGCCAGGTGTCTTTTCACTCAATAGGGGACCGCTGTCCAGTCGGTTGCGCTTCTCCAGCTTGTCGCCGATGACGATGCCGTGGCAGTGGTGCAGTAGATCCCAGATGCCGGGATAGAAATCGCGGGGTACGCGCCCTAGGGCCCCGAGGCGCAGCCGGTGTTGCAGCCAGCAGCCGCCCTTGGGTAGCTCTGCCAGGGGATCGGGAACGTCCCAACGCACCCGGCCGCTCACATGCAGTTGCTCCTGGCGCTGCAGGGAGGCTTTGGCATGTTCCAGGTCGGCCAGCACGGTCCGCAGCCGGCGCTGGATGGCGTGGGGGGGCTGATCGCAAAGGGCCTCGAAGGCGTCGATGGGGTTGAGCCCGGCTTCGCTGGCCAGTTCGCCGGTGAGCAACAGCAGCAACTGGCCCAGTTGCAGGGTGAGGCTGCCGCTCAGCAGGGCCGGCTCGTGGCGGGCCAGGCTGTCGAGGGCAAGTAGCAATTCCTGCTGCAGCATCCATTCACGGCCGTCTTCGCCGCTGAAGCGACGGATCATGGCGGCGATGCTGGCGCTGCCCTGGGGCTCGCTGATGCGCGAATCGCTGGTGTAATTGCGTCCTACCACCACCTGCTTCTGGCGCACCAGCAGGTCGGTGAGGGCATCTTCCAGCTGGGGATGGACCAGGTCCAGGGCGCCAGCCACCCGCCGCACCACGTTCCAGTCGGCTTCGGCCAGGGCGCGGCGGTAGACCTCCTCCAACAGGTCATGCAGGCGTACTGGTTGGCTGCCGGCCGGTCCCTGCAGCCGGGAGTCGGGCCCTAGGCGCCGCACCAGTTGCTCCAGCACCTCGCCCTGCTCTTCCAGGGAGGAGCTGCGCCAGAGCCGATCGGCGAGTTCGCCAATGCTGATGTCCTCGCGTTCGAGTTCTTGCTCCTCCTTGGCGCTAAGGGGGGTCTGGCTGGTGCCAGCCCGCAACGGGGTGGGTATGGGTGCAGGCGGCAGAAGCACGGCCCCCGGCGCTTGGTCGGGCAGCTCCACCCAGCTGCCCTGGTCGATGAGTTCTGCCAGCGGGGCCAGCTGCACGGGGACGCCGTCCAGCTGGCCTGCCTGCAACTGCTGCCCCAGCCTTAGGAAGGCATCTGGGTTGGACTGGAAGGCACCCTCGGCGATCGGTAGCAGCAGCAGCGGCGAGCCGCTTCCGCGCCAGTGGCGCTGCAACAGGCGCAGTTCGGCGGTCACGGCGTCCACGAGCTGCTCAGGATCGTCTGCCAGGTAGAAGGTGTCTTCCTCCAGCACGGCTGGGAAAAACGCAAAACAGCTGGTTCCCTGCCGGTAAAGGCGAGCCGTAGCCATGGTTTCCATCCGGACGGGTGGATGGCCGCTGAGGCCGAGGGCGGGGTTTGCACCTACCTGGGCCATCCGCATCGCCAGCTCCTGGGAGCCGCCGATGCGGATCCCCGGATTGGTACTGCTGGGGCCTGTGGTGCAGCTGGGGCCATGGGCTAGGGGCAGTCCAGCTGCCTCCAGGCTGGCTGCGATAGCCGCGTTAGCTGGCACCAGCGCCACCAGCACCCGGTCGGCGCCAAGAGTGCTGGGCCGGCGTCGCCCGGTTGGATCGAGATCTTCTGGACTTATTAATCCGGCAAGCAACAGGTCTGAGAGCCAGGTGAGGCTTTGGGTCCACAGCAAGGGCACGTTGGGGTTTGCCAGCCGGCGCTGGCTACCGGGCTGGTGTCGTTCGGCTGCTATGGCTGCTTCGGGAACCAGGTAGAGCTCGGGGAGCAGGGCGCCCTCCGCTTGCTCCAGGCTCACTTCATGGAGGCGCTGGCGCCATTGGCGGGCCTCCTCCCAGCGCTCTTCGCAGCAGGCCGTGATTAGTTCATAAGCCCAAAACAGGGGCCATTCGCATTCGATGTGCTCAAACTCCGCCAGTTCCTCCCGTTCGTAGTGCAGGCGGGTGTGGTCTTCGACCACGGTTTGGTGGCCATCGCGGCGGAAGCGTTTATATCCGTAGGCCCCACCCAGCTCGGCGCGAATCTTGGCGCGGGTGCGCCGCCGCAGCTCTGGGTCGTCCACGGCCCAGGCGGGATAGCCGATCACCGCTAGGCAGGCGCTGTCAACCTCCTTGCTCGCTGATTCCCGCGGCAGCAGGGCGTCTAGAGCCCGGCGCAGCCTCACGATGGCGTCGTGGGGGATCACCAGACAGCTGCGGCCATCACCGTGGGGTCCGTAGAGATCGAGTCCCTCCAGGGACTCCAGAGCGGCCTTGACCAGGCCAATCGAGCTGGCGTTGCGCTCTGGGAGGCCGTGGTTGCCTTTGTCGCCCCTTTCCCAAATGCCGTAGTCGGCTACGCGGTACGCACGGGCCACGTAGTACACCAGGTTTTGCACGAAGTCGCGCTCGTGGCTGCTTTGCACCACCACCAGGCCTGAGCGGGTCAGCTGGGCGAGTTGGAGCAGAAACAGCGCCGTGGCATCGAGTTGCAGATGCCCCCAGCCGTCATCGGCTACTACAGCAGCGCCGGTGGCCGTGTCGAACTTGGCGTGGATGGCATGCAGGCGATGCAGGCTGTGCTTGAAGCGCTCCACCTTCGGGGCCTGGCGCAGCATGGCGTTGAGCAGGCCGCGCATCAGTTGCAGCACCCTCGCTTCAAGCTCGTATACGCGGCGACTGGCCCCCCGCAGGCGGCGATGGGCCAGGGCAAGTCCCCAGACGCATTGGATTGAATAAACGCAGTCGCGCACCCAGGCGTCTGCGTAGTTGCCGTGCACGGTATGGGCGGTGCTGGCTGGCAGCAGTCCCGTAATCGGGTGTTGGCGGCTCAACACCACCCGATCAATTTGACTATCCAGGTCTTGCAGCAGGACCCAGGCCTGAGCCGGATCCAAGGCGGCTGAAACGGCGGGTTCCGGCTGATGGGCCGGATTGTTCAGTGGCAGGGATTGCGCCATGGATGTCCCTATGCCAGTGGTAGGCCAGCCATATATTCTCCACCCCCACCTCACCCCTGATGGCATCAACAACAACTGAACCACTGCGCACCAGGGTTCTGGGGGTGCCGGTGAGCGTGTGTCCAGATGTGTTTGCAGCGGCCTTGGCCCTGCGGCAGCGGAGTGGTGGGCAGATCGTCACCCTGAATGCTGAGATGACGATGGCCGCTAAGGCCAATCCAGCCTTGGGGGCTGCCATCGCCGCGGCGGCCCTGGTGATTCCAGATGGTGCCGGCGTGGTTTGGGCCCTAGCCCGCCAGGGCTACCGGGTGCGGCGCAGTCCTGGGATTGAGCTGGCCCGTGATTTGCTCACTCACGCGGCTTCCCATGGCTGGAGGGTGGCTTTGGTGGGGGCCTCACCGCAGGTGATGGAGCAGCTCACCGCGCGCTTGCGCCAGGAGCTTCCCGGGCTAAAGCTGGTGCTCCACGCCCATGGCTACCAACCGGCTGAAGCCTGGCCAGGCTTGGAGCAGCAGCTGCTGGCGGCTCGGCCCGACCTGGTGCTGGCGGCCCTAGGCGTACCCCGCCAGGAAACCTGGATTCAGCAGCTGCCTGGGCGCAGTGGCGGCCTCTGGATGGGCGTGGGCGGCAGCTTTGACGTTTGGGCTGGGGTCAAAAAAAGAGCCCCCGCTTGGATGGGAGCCCTGCAGATCGAATGGTTGTACCGGCTGATTCAGGAGCCCAGTCGCTGGCGCCGCATGCTCTCTCTACCCAAATTTGCCTGGGAGGTGCTCAGGCAGGGCTGAGGCCGGATTCAGCGAAAGCCGACGGATGCCTGCCACACGAAGGCAAGCAGCAGAAAGAACAGGGGAATGATCGGCAGGATGTCGACCAGTGGTCCGAAGGCTTGGTAGGCCTCGGGGAGTTGGGCCAGGGTTTGCAGGGCGTAGGTAGCCATCCCGGAATTCACTGAGCTAGTGGCGGACGCTACCACGTGTGGGCGGCTGGGGAGTCCGGTTCCCAGGGAGCGAAATCCTCTGCAAAACAGCCGTCCCGGATGGCCTGCCCCATGGCGGTGGAGAAGCGCACCAACTGGGTGATGTTGTGCAAGCTCAACAAAATCTTGCCCAGCAGCTCCTCGCTCTTGATTAGGTGGTGCAGGTAGGCCCTGCTGTGCTGGCGGCAGGCTGGGCAGGGGCAGCTGGCATCCATGGGGGTGTGGTCGTGGCGGAAACGGGAGTTCTTGAGGTTCCAGCGTTCGCCACCCACCAAGGCCGCGCCATGGCGGCCGAGGCGGGTGGGAATCACGCAATCAAACAGGTCGAAGCCGTTGGCCACGGCGATGGCCATTTCCCGCAGGGTGCCTATGCCCATTAGGTAGTGGGGTACGGCACCAGGCAGCAGCGGCCCCAGCTGGCGCACGATCCGATGCATTTCCTCGGGGGGCTCGCCCACGCTCACGCCGCCCACGGCTATCCCGGGTAGGCCCATGGAGGCCACCACCTGGGCCGACTCCTGGCGCAGGTGGGGGAAGCAGCCCCCTTGGACGATGCCAAACAGGGCCTGGTCGGCCTTGGTGTGGCTGGTGATGCAGCGCTCCAGCCAGCTGTGGGTGCGGCGGCAGGCGGCGGCTACGTCTGCCTCACTGGCGGGATAGGGGGGGCACTGGTCGAAGGCCATGGCCACATCGGCCCCCAGGGCCATCTGGATCGCCATCGAGCGCTCGGGGGTGAGTTCGATGCGGGCGCCGTCGCGCGGTGAGCGGAACACCACGCCGTGGTCGTCGATGGTGTTGATGTCGCCGAGGCTGAAAACCTGGAAGCCGCCGGAATCGGTGAGCATCGGCCCGTCCCAACCCATGAATCGGTGTAGACCACCGGCATCCGCCACGATCTGCTCGCCGGGCTGCAGGTGTAGGTGATAAGTGTTGGAGAGCACCATCTGGGCGCCAGTGTCCCGCAGTTGGGACGCCGTAACCCCTTTCACCGTTGCCAGGGTGCCCACGGGCATGAACCGCGGTGTGGTGACATCGCCATGGGGGGTGTGAAAGCAGCCGCAGCGGGCCCGGGTGCGGCTGCACTGGGCCGTGATGTCGAAGGAGAAAGCTGGTGGGAAGCTGATTGCGCCGAACAGGTGCTGTCCCGACGCTAGGTGTCGCTTGCTAGAGCCCGTGCCGAAGTCTTTTTCTGGGGCGATTCCCGGCTGGTTGGGCGATCTGGCCGGTGCCTGGGTGTTTTATTCCGTGCTGCCTGCCTGGCCAGGAGTGCCGCCGCGCTTTGAGCGCATAGCCCGCTTCGCGCCCCTGATCGGCCTGGTACTGGGCGGGCTGCAGGGCCTTTTCTGGTGGCTTGCCGCTGGCTGGTTGCCCCTTGGAGCCCAGGTGGCCTTGGTGCTGGCGCTCGGGTTGGTGCTCACCGGTGGCTTGCACGTTGATGGCGCAATGGATACGGCCGATGGCTTGGGCGCCGGCCCTAGGGCCTTGGAGGCGATGGCAGATAGCCGGGTGGGCGCATCGGGGGTGCAGGCCCTGGTGGTGGTGCTGCTGCTCAAGGCAGCAGCCCTGCTTTGCCTAGGGGCCGCTGCCCCGATGGCCATGCTCTGGGCAGCTTTCTGGGGCCGGGTGTCACCCCTTTTGGCCATGCAGTGGTTTCCATATTTGAGGCAGCAGGGCAGTGCTGCTTTTCACCGGCAGCACTGGCGGGGTCTGGCCGCGGAACTGGTGCCGGCCCTGCTGGTGTTCGCCCTGGCCCTGGGGCTAGCGGCCTGGACCCGCTGGCCCTGGCCCCAGGGGGTGGGTTTGCTGCCAGCGGTTCTCGTGCCCCTATGGCTCGGCCGCCGTCTCGGCGGCCATAGCGGCGATAGCTACGGAGCCTGTGTCGAATGGACAGAAGCTCTGGCTCTGCTGCTCATGGCCCTGCTGCTGGGCTTGGGGCCGCGGCTGGCAGCCTGAGGCAAAAGGCGTTGCCCCGCTCGGGCAGTTGCTGGGCAACGGCTGCCGGCGGCAACACCAGGTTGAGCTCGCCACCGAGGCTGCGGGCCAGATCCCTGGCCAGGGCCAGTCCCAGCCCCGTCCCCGGCCGCCTCTGCCCCTGCCGCCCCCGGAAACCCTGTTCAAAGATGGCATGGCGCTCGTTTTCGGCGATCGGCTCGCCGCCATCCCACACTGTCAGTTGCCAGTCCCCTGACGCCAGGGCTTGGCAGTCCAGGCCGATGGCCGTGCCGCTGGGGCTGTACAGGAAGGCGTTGTTCAGCAGGTTGGCCAAAATTTCAGCCACGGCACCACTGTCCCCGTGCCAGTTGGGCAAGCAGGATGGCGGATGCCAGGGGCGGCCCTGCAGAGAGGCCGTGGCAGCAGCCCGCTGCACCAAGGGCTGAAGCCAGTCGAGCAGGGGTTGGCCCTCGGGCCCCACCAGCCCGGGGGGAAGTAGCAGGGGTGGCGCCGCCTCGCCGCTTACGGCGGCTTGTTCGTGGCGGCCCAGCTGGCTGAGGGCATCCACGTAGCGGTTGAGCTGGCGCTCTTCCGCCAGCAAGCCTTCCACCAGCGGTCGGTTCTGCTGGTCCTGTTCGAGGCGCCGCAGCAGTAGTTGGCCGAAGGTGCGCAGCGCGGCGAGAGGGTTGCGCAGCTGGTGCAACAGCAGGCTCATTTCGGCTTGCTGTTGCTCGAGGGTCTGCTGCAACTGCTGTTGTTCCAGATCAAGGCAGAGCGCTTCGGTAAGACACAGGGCGACAGCCTGGAGCCGCTGCCCCAGGCTGTCTGGCCAGGGCACCACGCTGGTTTCCACCTGGATCGCGCCCAGCAGCACCCTTTGATGGCGCAGCGGCAGCCAGCGCCGCTCCTCCGCTGGCAGGCTCAGCGGACTGCCGGCTTCGACCGCAGGCAGGGCTCGGCCATCACTCGGCCATTGACCGATTGGTACCAGGATGGGGGCGTTGGCTTCACCGGGCTGGGTGACGTAAACCACTAGGGAGCTGAGGTCGCTGCGATCAGCGAACTGGGCTAGCTGGAAGCGCAGTAGGGCGAGAAAGCGGTTGGAGACTTGCATCTGCTGCCCTCAGCCCTGGCCCTCTTCCAATAAGTTTGGATAAGGCGTGGGAAAACCAGAAAAAAGTCTTAAGATGAGCGGTATCGACCAATACGGCGCGGTCCGCAAGCGGGCAGCTGCTCGTCGTCGTGACGCCCTCACCCTCTATTGCCCATTTAGGCAATTCAGGCTACAGCAGTAACAGATCCAACTTTCGCCGATCTTGCTTCCTGTTGTTCTGCACCCCGAATGGGCGGGGTGTGGCGTCGCTGACCCCTGGGCCTGCTGACTCTCTCGGACAACAGAACGTTTGGGCGTCGCCCCGCTCTCCAAATTTTGGGGGGTGCGGGTGGGCTGAGTCACGGACGCTGCGCATGTCTTGCGCTCCCACTGTCCGTTCCCCCTCCGGTTTCTTTTCCTTCTCCTAATTCCTCCTTCTCGGGAGCAGTTCAATGTCCAAAAAGCGCAAGCGGATTAGCCGTCGCCGGCTCGCAGGCCAGCGGGTGCTGGCGCATGTCCCCACCTTTAATCTCGAGACCGGCTCCCACAAGCCGGTCACGGCAGCACGCCGCTTCATTGCTGAGGAGCTGTTGGTGCCCCCAGCAATTCTCAACGTGCGCCGCAACGAGCACACCACTGATCGCTTCTTCTGGGGCGAAAAGGGCCTGTTCAGCGCCCAATACGCCGAGGAAAACCATTTCCTGTTTCCCTCACTGCGCACGATCGTCGACCGCATCGGTGAGGAGGTGCTTTTCGAAGGCATCGAAGCCCTCGCCGCCGACGACTGGGAAGAAATGGAGGAGTACGAATACGCCTTCGTCTGAGCTTGGCTTTGCCCTGGCGGAACTCATCTGGGCCGCTGGTTGTTCAGCATGACCACTTGCTGGCCAAGTAGCTCCGCAGGGCAGGAAACAGGCAGCTGTCAATGGTGTGGCCGCCTGTAAAGCCAACCAGTTCGGTGTCGATGCCACCGAGTTGCAACTGCCCTTTTAGGGCCTCACTGGCTCCGTAGGGCACCACAGGATCCTGTTCGCCATGGGTGAGCAGGATTTTTGGCAGGGATGCTGCGGTTGGTTGCCAGCCGGGATGGGGGTAGCCGCTGCAGCCGATCAGGCCGGCCAGGGGTAGGCCGCTGCCGGCTGTGGCCACATCAAGAGCCATTGCGGCGCCTTGGGAGAAGCCCAGCAGAGCCGTTTGCTGCAGGGGCACCTCTACAGCTAGGGCCAGGAGCCGCTCTAGCAGCTGGGTTCGAGCGGCAGGTAGCTGGGGCCAATTTGGCTGTTGCAGGTCGTACCACTGGCGGCCGCTACCGCTTGGATGCGGCAGTGGTGCCCGCAGGGCCACCACGCTCACCGCTGGCCCCACCAGCACCTCGGCCAGGTCGAGCAGGTCGTCGGCATCCGCTCCCCAGCCGTGCAGCAGCACAAGGCGCCGGTCACACCGATCCGGGCCACTGCGGATCAGTTGGTCGTTGGGCTGGCTGGTTTGGCTACTCATGGCGGGGGATCGATTGCTGCGTAGGTTGGCCCTTATAACTGCACGTTTGGCAGCCATGGCCCCCACGGCCCTTCTAAGCGTCTCCAATAAGGAGGGCCTGGTGCCCTTGGCCGAGGGGCTGCTGGAGGCTGGCTATCAGTTGATTTCAAGTGGCGGCACCGCTGCGGCCCTCAAGGCGGCCGGGCTTGAGGTCACCAAGGTGGCGGAGCACACCGGGGCCCCTGAGATCTTGGGCGGCAGGGTCAAGACCCTGCACCCACGCATCCATGGCGGCATCCTGGCCCGCCGCTGCGAGCCCAGCCACCAGGCTGATCTGGAGGCCCAGGGCATTGCCCCGATCGACGTGGTGGTGGTCAACCTCTACCCATTTCGAGAAACCGTTGCCAACCCCGAGGTGGCATTCGATACCGCCATCGAGAACATCGATATCGGTGGACCGGCAATGGTGCGGGCAGCGGCCAAAAATCACGCCGATGTGGTGGTGCTGACCAGCCCCAGCCAATACGGACCCTTTCTTGAGTGCCTGCGCACCGGAGCCATCAGCGCTGCCCTGCGGCGCCAGCTGGCGCTGGAAGCTTTCCAGCACACCGCCAGCTACGACACGGCGATCAGCAGCTGGCTTGCGGGCCAGCTGGCCGGCGCAGCCGAGCTCCCCTCAGCGGTGGCGGCGCCCCTGCGACTGGAACTGCCCGCCCGCCAGAGCCTGCGCTACGGCGAAAACCCCCACCAACAGGCCACCTGGCACAGCGAGCCCGCTGCCGGCTGGGGCGCCGCGGTGCAACTGCAGGGCAAGGAGCTCAGCTACAACAACTTGATCGATCTGGATGCGGCTCTAGCCACCGTGCGGGAGTTTGGCTACGGCCCCGGGGCCCAGCCCGCGGCGGTTGTGGTCAAGCACACCAACCCCTGCGGCGTAGCAATCGGCCACAACGGCGCCGCTGCCCTCAGCCGGGCCCTTGACGCCGATCGGCTCTCAGCCTTCGGCGGCATTGTGGCTATCAACTGTGTGGTCGATCTAGCCACCGCCGAATTGCTGACCAGCCTGTTTCTTGAATGTGTAGTGGCGCCTGGCTTTGACGGACCGGCATCGGAGCGGCTGGCCACGAAAGCCAATCTGCGCCTGCTGGAATTGAATCCTGCGGCGATCGCTCTGGCGTCCAGGCGTCAGCTGCGCACCCTGCTGGGCGGGGTACTGGTACAGGAGCTAGACGATCAACCGGTTGATGGCGCGGCCTGGCAGGTGGTGAGCGAACGCCAGCCCACAGCCCAAGAGCTCGACGATCTCGGTTTTGCCTGGAAGCTGGCCCGCCACGTGCGCTCCAATGCCATCACCGTGGCCAAGGGTGGTCAGAGCCTGGGCATTGGCGCCGGCCAGATGAATCGGGTTGGCTCGGCCAGGCTGGCCTTGGCAGCGGCCGGGGATCGGGCCAGGGGCGCGGTGCTTGCTAGCGATGGCTTCTTTCCCTTCGATGACAGCGTGCGGCTGGCCGCTGGTCAGGGCATCACTGCTGTGATTCAGCCTGGCGGCAGCGTGCGCGATGCCGATTCGATCACTGCCTGCAATGCCCTTGGCTTGGCGATGGTGGTAACCGGTCGCCGTCATTTTCTTCATTAACGCCCTTGCTGGGGCGCAGTGAGTTGTAGTTTCGCTCCATAAGTCCTGTTCTGCTGGGCACTTGCCGCAGCCATCCCTTGGCCCCCTCTGACGCCATGCCCGAAGCCCTCGCCTACAACCTCAACTTCCTCCATCCCCTGTTGATGCTGGGTCTGCTGGCCCTCTCCAGCTACGGGATGCTGCTTGGCATCAAGGCCAAGAAAACCCGCACCGCAGATGCTGAGACCCGCAAGCAGCTGATCAAGGGGCAGTTTGCCAAGCGCCATTTCCAGATCGGCAGCCTGATCCTGGCGATCACCGTGCTGGGTACCTTCGGCGGTATGGCCGTTACCTACCTCAATAACGGCAAATTATTTGTGGGCCCCCACCTGCTTGTGGGCATTGGCATGACCTGCTTGATCGCCCTGGCGGTGTCGCTTACCTCCCTGATGCAGCAGGGCAATCTGATCGCCCGCAAGGTCCATGTGGGCCTCAACATGGCAATGATGACCCTGTTTCTGTGGCAGGCGGTGAGTGGCTTTCAGATCCTCAACAAAATCTGGGAAAACCGCCCGGCCTGAGTGCTGGCTTCGGTTCTAGGTCTCAAGTAAGAAAGACAGCCCAGTTGATTTAGAACTGGGCGCTTCGCCGGGGTGGGCACTCCAGATCGTGGCTGCCGTGGAAATCTTCCTGCACCTTCCAGGTGAGCCGGCGAGAGATCTGCCTCACGATCTGTCGCAGCAGGTGGTCGCCGCTCGACTGCACCAGCCCATCAGGCAGCAGGGTGATCACCCCGGGTAGGCGTACCCAGACGCTCAAGTCGAGCTCCCAGCGCACCAAAGTTTGGGGCCGGGGATCGTTGGAAGCGACGGCAGCATCATTGGCTTTGTCGAGTTGCAGCGAGGCGTTGAACTCGACGTCGTAAAGCCCTTCAAGCTTGGGATCGCCGCCGGGGTGGGGCACGGTCAGAATTCGGTAAAGCCCCTGGTTTTGGGGCAGCAATTCCAGGCCGATGGTGGGCTCCACTTCGAAGCCGAAGTTGCCAAAGGTGCCCAAAGTCAGCGCGTAGCCCCGCTTGCCGAGGGGTTCCACAGTCATCGGGGCAGCGCAACGGCGAAACCAACCCTCGTGGTGATCGAGGTATTCGGAGACAACGGGCGCGCTGGCCCGCATTTCCATCACGTCGGCAAAGGCACTGGCATAGCGCCGGACCCTCGGATCATCGCTGTGGCGTAGCAACAGACCGGAGCCGAGTTCTCCCTTGGACGACGGTTGGGCTGGTGCGGTTGACAACGACAAAGGCAACAACGGCAACTCCTGGCGTTTGACCAGCCCTGGCAGCAGGATGCCGGACTTGTTCAAGACGTTTTTTAATCAATGTAAAGCCCGCGGTGGGCCTAAGTGCCGCCCGCTGTGACACCCGGACACCTTGGTTCGGCTCAGGCTTCGCAGAGTTCGATCAGCCGCTCGATCACGTCTTCCACCACCCGGTCGGGAGTGGAAGCCCCGGAGGTTATGCCCACTCGGATTGGACCTGCGGGCAGGAAGGGCAGCTCGATTTCGAGCTCGCCCCCTAGGGGCATGTGCTCGATGCGGTTGCCAGGGCCAATGCGCTCGGGGGTGTCGATGTGGAAGGAGCGGATGCCGCGGCTGACGGCGATCTCCTGCAGGTGGGTGGTATTGGACGAGTTGTAACCGCCGATCACGACCATCAGGTCGAGGGGCTCATCAACTAGGGCGAAAATGGCGTCTTGGCGCTCCTGGGTGGCGTCGCAAATGGTGTTGAAGGCCAGGAAGTGCTCATTGAGCTCAATGGGGCCGAAGCGCTGCAGCATGGTGCGCTCGAACAGGCGGCCAATCTCTTCGGTTTCGCTCTTCAACATGGTGGTCTGGTTTGCGACGCCCACCCGGATCAGATCGCGGTCGGGATCAAAGCCGGGCGAGCAGGCTTTGGCAAAGCGGGCCATGAATGATTCCCGATCGCCATTGCCGAGGATGTATTCGCTCACCATTTGGGCTTCAGCCAAGTCGAGCACCACCAAGTAGGTGCCGGCGAAGCTGCTGGTGGCGAGGGTTTCCTCGTGCTTGACCTTGCCGTGGATGATCGAGGTGAAGGAGTGCTTTTTGTGCTTTTCCACCGTGTTCCACACCTTGGAGACCCAGGGGCAGGTTGTATCAACGATGTGGCAGCCCCGCTCGCTTAGCAGCTGCATCTCCTGAACGGTGGCGCCGAATGCAGGCAGTATCACCACATCACCGCTGGCAACCTCCGAAAAATCTTTCATGCCGTCTTCCACGGAGATGAACAGCACGTTCATGTCGCGCAGGTGATCGTTGACCGAAGGGTTGTGGATGATTTCGTTGGTGATCCAGATCCGTTCAGTGGGGTAGTGGCGCCGAGTTTCGTAGGCCATCGCCACTGCCCTCTCTACGCCCCAGCAGAAACCAAAAGCTTCAGCCAGCCGCACGGTGAGGCGGCCGCTCTCGAGCGAGTAGCCGCTTTCCCGCAGCTTGGCGATCAGATCGCTTTGGTAGGCCTGCTCCAGGCTTCCTGCCACCTCATTGCCCAAGCCGAAGCCTCGGCGGTTGTAACGCTCCGAGTGGTGCAAGGAGCGTTTGAAGGCGCGGGTATCCACAGCGTCGAGGTCTCGGTGAATCAACTCTATGGGCCACTTAGGTCAGAGCTGCGGCTCCCAGGGTCATCTGGTGGAGGCCCTCAATTCCCTGCCAGCCCAGATAGACCCCCAGCACTAGGGCGAACACTCCTACCAGCCATTCGGCCCGATGCACAAGCCAGTCGTTGAGGCGGCTCAGGGGCTGACGCAGCCTGCCGCCGCTCAGCAGCCAGGCCAGTGGTGGCAGCAGCAGTAGCGAGGTGGTTACGGCCACAAATACGGCGCCCACCTCCAGATCCCCGCGCAGGGAGGTGTGGTTGGTGAGCAACATGCCCCCTTCCTTGGCGTAAAAAACCAGATTTTCCGGGCTGATCAAGGCACAGCCGGCCCCAAGCCCGAGCAGGGGAAACCAGTCGAGCTCGGGCAGCTGGCCCATCAGTTGCATCGCCCAGCTCTCCTCACCGATGGCTGCTGCAGGGGTTAGCTGGAACAGCCCCAAGGCCACCAGGGCTCCGGCACCGATCAGGTCCATCAGCACCTGGCCGCGGCTGCCCAGCTGCATGGCCCAACTGAAGCGACTGCCTACCAGCACCACCGCTGCCAGCGCTCCACCGTTGGCGAGTATCCAGCCCCCCAGGTAGGTGGAGCAGCGTCGCAGCGGGTTGGGGCCCAGCAGCAGCAGGGCCACCAGAGCGATGTTGAGTGGGCTGAAGGAAATGCCCAGGCCCAGGGCGATGGTCTGGGTGAGCCAGTGGAACGGGAGCATCGCGGGATTGTGGCGCTTAGCCAGTGCCAAGGGCGGGACCGTGGGTTTCCACAGCCGCAATTCCATGCCAGTTCACCTCGCTGGCGCTGAAGCTGTAGCGGCAGGGCAGAACCTCCACGCCCGCTGCCAGGGCCTGGCGAAACAGTTCGCCATAGCGTGGGTCGGCCGCGTCGCCCGGGGCAAAGCGGCTCACATCGCCGCGACTAAGGCAGGGCACCAGTACGGACCGGCTCTCTGGCAGCAGGGACATCAGCTCCACCAGGTGTTTTTGGCCCCGTTCAGTAACGGTGTCTGGGAACAGGGCCAGCTCCCCTTCGCTCCAGGTGGTGTTTTTCACCTCCAGGTAGATCGGCCTGGCATCGGCGGCGTTTTCCGCTGGGGTGAGCAGCAGGTCGATGCGGCTGCGGCGCCCTTCGCCATAGGGCACCTCGGCTCGGATGGCTGCGATCGGCCCCAGCCAGGGCTCCAGGCAACCGGACTCAATCGTGGCCCGCACCAGATGGTTGGGGAGGGCCGTGTTGATGCCCACCCAGATGGGCGTGCCATCGGCGCCAGGCACTTGGGCCTGCTCCCAGGTCCAGGCAAGCTTGCGGCTGGGGGAAGGGGCGTGGCGCAAGCGCACCCTTCCGCCGGGGTGCAGCACTCCGGTCATCGGCCCGGTGTTGGCGCAGTGGGCCGTGACCAGCTCGCCGTTTTCTAGTTCGATATCGGCGAGGAAGCGCTTGTAGCGCTTCACCAAGGTGCCCTCTACCAGGGGGCCGAGGCTGAGCACGCAGGTGGCCATGGCGGGCGGAGTGGGGTGGATTGGAGCAGGCCAGCCATACTGCCGCCAACTCCCGGGCCTTGGGTCCCACTTGATGGCAAAGTCCCTCAGGCGCATTGCCCTGGTTGTGGCAGTGGCCACTGCCCTCAGCAAGTTGGCCGGCTTGGTGCGGCAGCAAGCCATTGCAGCAGCCTTCGGCGTTGGCGCGGCTTACGACGCCTACAACTACGCCTACGTGCTGCCCGGCTTTCTGCTGATCCTGCTGGGCGGCATTAACGGACCTTTCCACAGCGCCATGGTGAGCGTGCTGGCCCGCCGGCCCCGCCAGGAGGGCGCCTACGTGCTGGCAGCAATCAACACCCTGGTGGGGGCGGGGTTGCTCGGGGTGACGGTGTTGCTGCTGGTGTTCGCTGGCCCCCTGATCACCCTGGTGGGCCCGGGCCTGGATGCCACCCGCCACGACATCGCCGTACTGCAGCTGCGTTGGATGGCGCCGATGGCCCTATTTGCCGGGCTGATCGGCCTCGGCTTTGGAGCCCTTAATGCTGCTGATGAATTTTGGTTGCCCTCGGTGAGCCCCTTGCTCTCGAGCGTGGCCGTGATCGCTGGTATCGCTGTGCTGTGGTGGCAGCTCGGTGCAGCGATCACCCTGCCCACCACGGCGGTGCTTGGCGGCGTGGTGCTGGCCGGCTCCACAACTTTGGGGGCGGTGCTGCAGTGGCTGATCCAGCTGCCAGCCCTGGCCCGGCAAGGGCTGCAACGCTTTCAGCTGGTGTGGGACTGGCGGGACCCCGGTGTGCGCGAGGTGCTGCAGGTGATGGGGCCCGCCACCCTCTCCTCGGGGATGCTGCAGATCAACGTGTTTGTGTCCCTGTTTTTCGCTTCGGGCATCCCGGCGGCGGCGGCGGGTCTGGGCTACGCCAACCTGCTCGTGCAAACGCCCCTCGGGCTGCTCTCCAATGCCCTGCTGGTGCCGCTACTGCCGGTTTATGCCCGGCTGACGGCACCGGACGATCGACCTGAGCTGGTCGGTCGTATCCGCCAGGGGCTGATGCTCTCCAACGCCAGCATGCTGCCCCTGGGGGCGTTGATGGTGGCGCTGGCTTTGCCGATCGTGGCTCTGATCTATGAGCGGGGAGCTTTCAATGCCGGTGCTGCGGAGTTGGTGGGCAACCTGCTGATGGCCTACGGCATCGGCATGCCCGCCTATCTGGCTCGCGACGTGCTGGTGCGGGTGTTTTACGCCCTCGGCGATGGGGTTACCCCGTTCCGCTGGTCGATGGCGGGGATTGGGCTGAATGCGCTCTTCTGCTGGGCTTTCGTGGGCGGACCGGTGCCCGGCGCTACCCAGCTGCTGCCTGGCCTCTATTGCGGCGCCGCCGGCCTGGTGCTGGCCACCGTGGCGGTGAATCTGATCACCTGTGTGGGTTTGCTGCTGGCGCTGCAGACCAAGCTCGGCGGGCTGCCATTGCGGCTGTGGCTGCGCGACACGATGCTGCTGTTCGGTGCTGCCGTACTGGCCGGACTGGTGGCCTGGGGCGTGTCAGTAACTGTGGCCTGGCCCACTGGTCTTTGGGGCCGGCTGCTGGAGTGCAGCTTTGCCGGCGGAGTGGGTGTGCTGATCTATGGCGTGGTGGCCAGCCTTGCCCAGGTGCCAGAGGTCAAGGATCTGACCGACCAGTTGCGGGATCGCTTGCCTCGAATTGGCGCCAGTCGCTAGGGGTCGAGGCGAACGTCCCGTTCAGCTCGCACCTGAACTGGAATCTCCAGGTGGGAGCGACCCAGCATCCGGGGGCCGTCCACCGAAAAGATGCGTGCCTCAATGCCAAATTCCTTGAAGGCCGTCTCTAGCTCCTGAATCAGGGCTTTTTCAACCTGGGCCTCGGCGTCCACCACCTTGCCAATTAGGCGTCCGCCCAGGCGACCCAGGCGTTGACGCACCACATCGCGGGCGTTGGTTACCTCAATGACCAGCACAGCCCGTCGCCAGTTCCCGCAACCTTATCGGCAAAACTGCTCCAGCACCTCTTCGAGATCCCGCAGCTGGCCGGCGGGCACCAGCCGAGCCAGGGGCAGCCGGGTGGAACCGGCGCCGATCGGCACCTGCACCGCCTCAAGGGCCTGGCGTGCGCACACCTCCGCCCCCTGGTCCAGTCGGGCGGAACATTCGATCGCCAGGGCCTGGGCCAGGCCGGCGTCGCCGAGGTAGAGGTGCCAACTGGCAACTTGCACATAAAGGCGATCTGCCAGGACCAGTTCCAGTTCTTTGAGGTCTGTGGCGGAGAGGGTCATGGCCGGGGGGTTGGACGCAGAACCACTACAGCGCCAGCGTGAGCCAGCAACACCACCAACCAACCCAGGCTGAGCCAGTTGAGGTGGGCCCAGGGGTGACGCATTTCCTGTACCAACCAGAGGCCACTGTTCAGGGCGGCGAATAGGGCGGCGTGGAGCGTCAGGTTCACGATCCGTTCGAAGTGCCTGTAGGTGGGGTCTTCGGGGTTGGCGGGGCCGTACCAGCGGATGGGCATTGATGGGGAGGCGAGGACGGGGTGTTTGACGGATGGGCCCTCCGTGCGGTGAAAATGGACCCATGCGCTTGTAGCTCAGCGGATTAGAGCATCTGACTACGGATCAGAGGGTCGGGAGTTCGAATCTCTCCAGGCGCGCTTCTTTCAAAACCGCCTTAGGGCGGTTTTTTTGTGGGTTGGCTTCGACGTTGAGGTATCCGATGCCCGGCTCCGGTCTTTACGATCATCAAACGATTCAACCCTTAACCATGACCAACCCCGGCGGTGCTGCCCTCAACCAGTCCCTAGCTGCCGGAGACCCCGCCATCGCCGGGCTGATTGAAAAGGAGCTACAGCGCCAGGAAACCCACCTGGAGCTGATTGCATCTGAGAATTTCGCCTCCCGAGCCGTGATGGAGGCCCAGGGCTCGGTGCTCACAAACAAATATGCCGAAGGCCTGCCATCCAAGCGCTACTACGGCGGCTGTGAGCATGTTGATGCGATCGAGGAGCTGGCGATTGAGCGGGCCAAGCAGTTGTTTGGTGCCGCCTGGGCCAACGTGCAGCCCCACAGCGGTGCCCAGGCCAACTTCGCGGTGTTCCTGGCCCTGCTGCAGCCCGGCGACACGATCCTGGGTATGGACCTCAGCCATGGCGGCCACCTCACCCATGGCTCCCCGGTGAACGTGAGCGGCAAGTGGTTCAAGGCCGTGCACTACGGCGTGAACCCCGACACCCAGCAGCTCAACTTCGACACCATCCGCCAGCTGGCCCTGGAGCACAAGCCCAAGCTGATCGTGTGCGGCTACTCCGCCTACCCACGCACCATTGATTTCCAGGCCTTCCGCGCCATCGCCGATGAGGTGGGCGCCTACCTGCTGGCCGATATGGCCCACATCGCCGGCCTGGTGGCGGCGGGCGTGCACCCCAACCCCGTGCCCCATTGCGACGTGGTGACCACCACCACCCACAAGACCCTGAGGGGCCCCCGCGGCGGCCTGATCCTCTGCCGCGATGCCGAGTTCGGCAAGCAGTTCGACAAGGCCGTGTTCCCCGGCAGCCAGGGCGGGCCACTTGAGCACGTGATCGCCGCCAAGGCGGTGGCCTTTGGTGAGGCCCTACAGCCCTGCTTCCGCGTCTACAGCCAGCAGGTAGTTGCCAACGCCCAGGCCCTCGCCGAGCGCATCCAGGAGCGCGGCATCGCCGTGGTGAGCGGCGGCACCGACAACCACATCGTGCTGCTGGATCTGCGCGGCATCGGCATGACAGGCAAGGTGGCTGACCTGCTGGTGAGTGATGTGCACATCACCGCCAACAAGAACACGGTGCCCTTCGATCCCCAGTCGCCCTTCGTGACCAGCGGCCTGCGCCTGGGCACCGCTGCCTGCACCACCCGCGGTTTTGACGAAGCCGCCTTCCGCGAGGTGGCCGATGTGATTGCTGATCGCCTGCTCAATCCCGAAGACAGCGCCATTGAGCAGCGCTGCCGCGATCGGGTTGCGGCTCTCTGTGAGCGCTTCCCGCTTTACGCAGCAGCGCGTGAGCTTCAGCACGCTTGATCCACTTCAACGCCCGTAAGCTGGTTGCTGAAGGCCATTTTTCGGCTTGCTTCGGTCTGGTTCAGTGACCCTCGCCTACAGCCCCAACGCGGCCGCCTTGCTCACTTTTGCCGTTGCTGCTCTGTGCACGGCTTTGGTGGTGCCAGTGGTACGCCGGCTCGGCTTGCGCTTGGGATTGGTGGATGCTCCCGATTCCCGCAAGCAGCACACCTCTCCCATGGTGCGCCTTGGAGGGGTCGGCATTGTTATCGCCTTTAGTGCAGCACTGGGTCTCACCTGGGCCTTGGGTGGGTTCGCCAACCTTCCCGCTGAAAAGGACCAGTTGATCTGGACCACCCTGGCTGGAGCCCTTTGCTTTTTCTTGATCGGGCTGGCAGATGATCTCTATGCCCTGCCGCCCCTGCCCCGTTTGGCCGGCCAGTTGGCCATTTCGATGGTTGCTTGGAACGAGGGTGTGCGCATCGGCAACATCGAGATCCCCATGGGCTGGTGGGGAGGCTCTGATCTGCTGCTGCCATTGCCAGATTGGCTCAGCCTGCTGGCAACGGTGATCTGGTTGGTGGGTATCACCAACGCCATCAACTGGCTTGATGGTCTCGATGGTCTGGCGGCGGGCGTGAGCGGTATCGCTGCAGTGGGTTTGTTGTCGGTGAGTTTCAGCCTGCATCAGCCTGCTGCTGGCCTGCTGGCCGCGGCGCTGGCCGGTAGCTGCCTCGGTTTCCTGCGCCACAACTTCAACCCTGCCCGCATCTTCATGGGCGACGGCGGCTCCTATTTTTTGGGCTTTGCCTTGGCGGCGATCAGCATTGTCGGCCCGGCCAAGGGGCTCACCAGCGTCAGCCTGCTACTACCTCTGCTGATCCTGTCGCTGCCCTTGGCCGACATGTCGGCAGTGATCATGGGGCGCCTCAGCGAAGGCCACTCTCCCTTCTATCCCGATCGACGCCACCTGCACCACCGGCTGCTGAGGACGGGACTGAGCCATCGCCGCACCGTGTTGCTCATTTATGCCTTCACCCAGTGGTTGGGCTCCCTGGCCCTGGTGCTGGTGAATGCTGAATTGCGCTTTCTCTGGCTGGCCCTGGCTACTGCGGTGCTGATCTGGGTGCTGGTTAGCACTCGCCGGGCCTTGCAGCAGCCTGCGGCCACTCGGGAGCTGTGAGGCTGTGAGCGCCGAGATTCTCTGCATCGGCACCGAGCTACTGCTCGGCAACATCACCAATGGCAATGCCCGCTGGCTGGCGGAGCAGCTGGCGGCCCTGGGCATCGCCCACCAGCGCCAGAGCGTGGTTGGTGACAACCGCACGCGTCTGATGGCCGCGGTTCGGGAAGCGGCAGGTCGCTGCCGGGTGTTGATCACAACCGGCGGCCTCGGCCCGACCCCAGACGACCTAACCACAGAAGCTATCGCTGCTGCCTTTGACACGCCCCTGGTGGAGCACCCAGAGATCTGGATTGACATCCAGGCCCGCATCGGCGCGCGCGGCCGTTTCTGTTCCCCCAGTAACCGCAAGCAGGCATTTCTGCCCGCAGGGGCGGCGGTGTTGCCAAATCCCACCGGCACCGCCCCCGGCATGATCTGGACCCCGCCTGCGGCCCCGGGCATTCAGCCAGGTTTCACGGTGCTCACTTTCCCTGGCGTGCCAAGCGAAATGGAGGCGATGTGGTCTGGCACCGCAGAGCCATGGCTGCGCTCAGCTGGTTTGGCTGAGGGGGTGTTCGCCAGTCGCATGTTGCGCTTTTGGGGCGTTTCCGAGTCGGCTCTGGCTGAGCAGATGGCCGATCTGCTGGCTCTAGAAAACCCAACTGTGGCTCCCTACGCCGGCGCCGGTGAAGTGAAGCTGCGACTCACGGCCAGGGCAGGCAGCGTTGCTGAAGCCCAGGTACTGCTGGCTCCGCTTGAGGCGCAGATCCGGGCCCGCTCCGGGAGGGCCTGCTTCGGCGCCGATGACGACAGCCTGGCCAGTGTGGTGCTTGAGCAGATGCGCCGCCGCGGTGAGACGCTGGCTGTAGCTGAGAGCTGCACTGGCGGGGGGCTGGGGGCGGCACTGGCGGCGGTGCCCGGAGCCTCTGATGGCTTTGTTGGTGGCGTGATTGCCTATGCCAACTCGATTAAGCAGGCGTTGCTTGGGGTGCCGCCGGCGCTGCTTGAGAGCCAAGGCGCCGTGAGCGATCCGGTGGCTATCGCCATGGCTGAGGGCGCTCGCCGTGCAATTGGTGCCACCTGGGCAATTGCTGTGACCGGCATCGCCGGCCCGGGGGGTGGCAGCACTGAGAAGCCGGTAGGACTTGTGCATATCGCCATTGCCGGCCCTGATGGTTGCAGCAGCGAGGCAGTGCGCTTTGGCGCCACGCGTGGCCGGGTCTGGATCCAGCGGTTGACGAGCGGTGAAGCGCTCAATCGCTTGCGCCTGCGGCTGGCCGACGCCCCCGGGGCGCAGCTTTAGGCTTAAGCCTCAGTCGAACGGACCTTTCGTGAGTGCCGGCACCCTCTACGACAAGGTCTGGGATCTGCATCGGGTGGCCCAGTTGCCTGGCGGCTCCACCCAGTTGTTTATCGGTTTGCACCTGATTCATGAGGTGACCAGCCCCCAGGCCTTTGCTGCCTTGAAAGATCTGGTCCTACCGGTGCGACTCCCCGAGCGCACCGTGGCCACGGTTGATCACATCGTGCCCACCACATCCCAGGCGCGCCCCTTCGCTGATCCCCTGGCTGAGGAGATGCTCGCCACCCTCGAGCGCAATTGCAGCGACTACGGCATCCCTTTGCATGGCCTCGGCAGCGGCCGCCAGGGAATCGTGCATGTGATTGCCCCCGAATTGGGCCTCACCCAGCCGGGTATGACCGTCGCCTGCGGCGACTCTCACACCTCCACCCACGGGGCGTTTGGGGCGATTGCCTTTGGCATTGGCACCAGCCAGGTGCGCGATGTGCTGGCCAGCCAGAGCCTGTCGATGGGCAAGCTCAAGGTGCGGAGGATTTGGGTTGAGGGTCAGCTGCAGCCGGGCGTCTATGCCAAGGACTTGGTGTTGCACATCATCCGGGTGTTGGGTGTCAAAGGTGGTGTGGGCTACGCCTACGAATTTGCCGGTCCAGCCATCGATGCTTTGACGATGGAGGAGCGCATGACCCTCTGCAACATGGCAATCGAGGGCGGTGCCCGCTGCGGCTATGTCAACCCCGACGCCGTCACCTTTGCCTACCTGCAAGGCCGGCCCTATGCCCCCAAGGCTGAAGCCTGGGAGCGGGCCGTGGCCTGGTGGCGTGGCCTGGCCAGTGGTGCAGACGCAGTTTTTGACGATGAGGTGCGCTTCGATGCTGCGGCAATTGCGCCGACAGTCACCTGGGGTATCACCCCCGGCCAGGGCATCGGCGTTGATGAAACGGTGCCAACCATGGAGCAGACAGAGCCGGATGAGCGGCCCTTGGCCCAGGAGGCCTACCGCTACATGGATCTGCAGCCCGGCACTCCGATTGCAGGCACAGCGGTGGATGTTTGCTTCATTGGCAGCTGCACCAATGGGCGCCTGTCCGATTTGCAGGCGGCTGCGGCGGTGGCCAAGGGACGCCATGTAGCTCCGGGCATCAAGGCCTTTGTGGTGCCTGGCTCTGAACAGGTGGCGGCGGCTGCGGAAGCTGAAGGGCTTGACCAGGTGTTTAGGGAAGCTGGCTTTGAGTGGCGTGAGCCCGGCTGCTCGATGTGCCTGGCCATGAATCCAGACCGGCTTGAGGGCCGCCAGATCAGCGCTAGTTCAAGTAATCGCAACTTCAAGGGTCGCCAGGGCTCGGCTACCGGCCGCACCCTGCTGATGAGTCCGGCGATGGTGGCTGCGGCCGCAATTGCCGGCAAAGTGTGTGATGTGCGCCAGATGATTAACACCACGCCATGACCGCGGCCATGACCACCTCCAGCTTTCCCTTTGGCCCTATCTCGGCTGTGCGCGGGCGCGCCGTTGTCATCACCGGTGACGACATTGACACCGATCGAATCATTCCAGCCCGTTTTCTTAAATGTGTCACCTTTGATGGGCTTGGCGAGCAGGTGTTTGCCGATGATCGGGCCGAGCTCTCTGGGGAGCATCCCTTCGATCGAGCAGAGCTGCAGGGAGCCTCTGTGCTGGTTGTGAACCGCAACTTTGGTTGTGGCTCAAGTCGTGAGCATGCTCCCCAGGCGTTGATGCGCTGGGGCATCCGGGCGGTGGTGGGGGAAAGCTTTGCTGAGATCTTCTATGGCAACTGTCTGGCCTTGGGAATCCCCTGTTTCACCTCATCCCACGCCAGCGTGCTGAGTCTGCAAGAGTCGCTGATTGCCGATCCTGGCCAGGAGCTGAGCTTGTCGCTGGCTAAGGCCACCCTGGAAGCCTCACGGGGGCAGCTTTGGCAGCTAGAACTCCAGTCCGGTCCCCAGCAGATGCTGGCTTCTGGGCAATGGGATGCCACCTCCCAGTTGCTGGCCAACGACGGCGAGCTGGCTCGCACCGCTGCATCGTTGCCTTACATCAACGGCTTCTAGGCTTGGGCACGAAGGGTGTGCCATTGCCGTTGAAGTTAAAGTCGTTGAGTTTGATGCGGATGCCGCCGATGCCGTCGTAGGGGCTGTAGTAGACCCCGAGCTCGTAGGAGCGGCGTTGCAGTTTTAATTCCACATAGGAATAGGAAACGTCGCCATAGAATTCGGAGCCATTATCAATGTTGAAGGTGGCACCAGCTTCCAGCACAATTGGACCATAGATCTGTTGGGCTGCTTGAAAACTAAGGGTGCGTAGATCTACCGTGCGATCAAAGCCAAAGGGGCTGGCTCCATTTAAAAAGGTGCCAGCGATTGAGGCGGAGAAGCGGGTGTAATCGAATACGGGTCGATCAAACTGTCCCAGTGTGAACGAAGGTCCGCCCCACAGGGTGAGGGTGTTCTGGTTTGCTCCATCGCTATATGTGGCTGCATAGCCACTGGCTCCGAAGTTGATTCCCAGGCCTGGTACTACCGGCACAGGTGCATAGCGCAAGCCCCGCTTGGGATCTTCACTGGCATCAAGGGCAGAGCCCTGCCAGAGCTGCAGGGTGGTGCTTGCTGCGAGGTTGGCATAGCTACGCCATAAAGAATCAAGGGTGTTTGCTTCAAATAATGTTGCTTCGTAGACTCCAGATTGGGCTGCCCAGTTGAGATTCACCGGTGCTAAGTAGGGAGCTTTTGGGGGGGCAGCCTGAGCCTTGGGCTGATTCAAGACCACGTTGCCAGCTAGATTGGCGCCATAGGAATAAACTACGGTTTGAAGTCCCAGGCTGCCATTGTAAATGCGCTCGCGATAGGATCCAAATAGATCAGCGTTTGCGCTTGTATGGCCGGGCAGGTTGAGTGGAGCCGTCAGGCGACTGGTGCTGCGGATGCCGGATCGGAAGTTGTCTGGGTTGAGGGTAGACAGGCTGGCTTCAGCATTTAATGAGAGCCAGCCCATGGGCAGGTTGAGTCCCGCCAGCAGGCCGAACATATCTGCGAGCTTGGCGGTCTGTTCGCTGGTGGGATTAGCCAGGCTTTGTCCAGGAAGCACATAGCTACTGGTACGGCCTTCGATGGCCCGCTGCACATTCAGCTGGGGCTGGAGTTGCAAGCTGCCCCGCTTGCCTATTTTTATTGGCTCCATATTGTAGCCAATAAAGAAGCCATCGCGATCTTCTTTATCCGTATCCCAGGCAAAACGAGCTTCTTCGGCGCCGATGGTTGTGTTTGTGATTGCCGGCAAAGAAACTTTGCCGTCCAGCAGAATCTGGCTGCTGCGGCTGTTGATGCGGGTCACGCCGCGCCCATCCATAACGGCCACCACCTTGCGGGCCAGGCTCCAAGAGGCGGCAGGAGTGAAGGGATCGTTGGTAAAAGCAATTTGTTCGGCAGTCCAGCGGTTGCCTCTGATTTGGATCTGGGCTCCTTGAAAGCGAATGCGGCTGATCGTGCCCGCTTTGTTTGCGGGCGGGCGGTAGCCCTGCCCATTGCTGTTGAGCGAGTCCGTGGTGTCAATAACGGCTCCCAGGTCGAGCTTCAGGCTGGTGCTCCAGCTCTGCTGGAACGTCACGTTGCTCACCTTTGAGTCCACGTCTGGCAGCTGCTCGATCTCAGTTGCTTTAACGACAGGTTTCCCAGATCCCATCGAGATCGCCTGTGCCTGCGGGCCGCCCGCTTGGGGGGGGCCGAAAGCAACTGATTCCAGTGCCCTATTTAGAGATAGAGCTGGAGTCGAGAGCTCACTGCCAGGGCAGCCGGCTGGCGCTGGCATGGTGGGCAGGCTGCTGCGACCTGGTGGCAACACCCGCACCAGCGTTCTATTGGCAGGATCTGTGCTGAGTGGCGGACAGGCAAACGCTGGTTGGCTGAAGTTAGACGGCAGACCGTTCGTTTTGGCGTTGGGATCTGGGGAGTTGACCTCTTTAAAATTGATTTCCCGGGCAAGGGTGTCCTGCTCGATAACGCCATAGACGTCGTCAAGTTCGCCGCTGTCTTCTAGTTCGCTATAGCGCAGACGGCTTGCTTGTAGGTATTGATCTCCTTTGATCAGGCGAATTTGCCCGCTTGCGTAGACACTGCGGCTGGCTTCTGCCAGTTCGACTCGATCTGCCAGCAGGCGCCAGCCATTGAAGCGGGCTTCTACGTTGCCGGTGGCAACAAACCGGCCCAGTTGCTGGTCGTAGCCTTGCTGATCGGCCTTGATTACAGCAAAGTTGGGAGCAGGAATAACGGAACTAGAGGCTTTGACCGCCCCAGGCTGGCTGGGAATTTCACCTGCCAGAGCCTCTGGAGCGAATAGGACGGATAGGCAAGCAGCTGTTAATAGTTGGTGAGCGAGCCTTTTTAAAGGCGATTTCCCCAGAGGCACTCGGTGGGAATTGCCAGCCAAATCCATCAGCCCTTAATACCTTCTTGAGCCCGAAGTGTTGAAGGAAGCGTGTCTGAAATTGGCACGATTAAATCAGGCGCAGCAGGTCCTTTTGGGGATCATCCCACAAACAGAATCAGGATCTTGCCTGCCTAGTGCCAGCTGATCAATCTTCCAGGTCTTTACGGCTCGGGGTGCGGCTGGGGTCGCTGGCCAAAAAGCCGAACACAAAGATCCCGATAAAGAAGAAGACGACCGAATAAACCGAGATCTTGAGGGCGAGCATGGTTCGGCCTTGGGGAATGGCGAGCGGGTGACAGGGAGTGACAGGCGCGTTGAAGGGCCTAGTCGACCCCGCAGCTGCGGGATCATCCTATGGGACTCGGCTTGCCATCCAACGATGCCTGAGGCCTCAGGACTAGGGCAGACCCCACGGATTGAAACGATTCAGTCACGTTTGCGGCCAACCCATTCGCGCTGGGATCTCCAACCATCCTGGCGCTGCGTGCAGGCGGGAGGGCGGTTTGGCCCAGCCCTTGACGATCCTTGGGGCCAGCAATGTCGTCCGGATTGGGCAGCGCGGGGGTTGGTGATCTGGCCGCGGGGTGGCCAGTGGCGGGAGCTACGGCTGCGGCTGGTTTGCCCGGCGACCTGGCTGCAGCTGCACCAGCCGGAGCCCGTTGCCCAGGCCCGGCTGGTGCTGCGCTGGTGGGCCGACCAGGTGGAGCTGCGGGTGGATGGTGTGCCGGTGCATGGCGGCGACCTGTTTGACACCGCTTGCCGCTGGTTGCTGCCCGAGCGCTGGTGGCAGGGGGAGGCCCTTGAGCTGGAGTTACGCCTGCGCAGCCCCTTGCACGACGACGGTGCCCTGATCGAGAGCCGTCTCGAGCTCGAGCCCCTGGATCCAGCCGATCCGTTGGATTTGTTGGCTGAAACCAAGGCTGAGCTTGCCCAGCTGCGCAGCGGCGAACCGCCGACGGGTCGGTTTCATGTGTTGGGCCATGCCCACCTCGATCTGGCCTGGCTCTGGCCGGTGGCCGACACCTGGCAAGCGGCCGAGCGCACCTTCACCTCTGCCCTTGATCTGATCGAGCGCTTCGAGGAGTTGCATTTCGGCCACTCCACACCGGCCTTATACGCCTGGCTGCAGCAACACCGGCCGGCCCTGTTCGCCCGCCTGCAGCGTGCGGTGGCAGCCGGTCGCTTTGAACCGATCAACGGCCCCTGGGTGGAGAGCGACTGCGTGCTGATCAGCAGCTCCTCACTGCTGCGCCAGTTTCAGCTGGGCCAGCAATTCAGCGCCGCCAGCTTCCCTGAGCTGGAGCACTATCTGGCCTGGTTGCCCGACAGCTTTGGTTTCGCCAGCGGCCTGCCGGCCGTGGCTCGCAGCACCGGCGTGCGTTGGTTTTGCACCCACAAAATGGCCTGGAACGCCACCAATCCCTTCCCCCACCGGCTGTTTCGCTGGCGCAGCCGCTGTGGTTCCGAGCTGCTGGCCCTGATCAACGCCCCGATCGGCACCGATGGCGATCCCGTGGCGATGGAGCGCTATCGCTTGGCTTGGCAAGGCGCGACCGGGGTTGATTCGGCCCTGTGGCTGCCCGGAGTGGGCGACCACGGTGGAGGCCCCAGCGCTGAAATGCTCGAGCAGCTGCGGCTCTGGCAGCAGCAAGCTGAAGCTGCTCCCCAGCATCACGGCAGCTTGCGGGGTTATTTGGCTGACCTCGAGCCGCTGGCGCCCCGGCTGCCGGTGTGGCGCGACGAGCTCTACCTGGAGCTGCATCGCGGCTGCGCCACCTCGCGCCCTGATCAGAAGCGCCACAACCGCACACTCGAGCGGCTGCTGCGGGAGGCGGAGCTGGCCCAGGCCCTAGCCGGCGATCCTGAAACGGTCGACTGGCGAACGCTGCTTTTTCAGCAGTTTCACGACATTTTGCCCGGCACCTCGATTCCAGAGGTGTTCGAGCAGGCCGAGCCCCAGTGGCGGGCAGCGCGCCGCAGCGCCTGCCTGCAACGGGATCGGGCTCTGCAGGCCTGGCTAGGAGCTGGTGAGGGTGAAGATGACGGTGTGGGCGTGGGTTGGTGGGTAGCCCAGCTCCAGCCCCTGCCTCCCCGGGCCCGCAGCCTGCGGGTGCCTTTGGGCGGCTGGAGTTGCGGCGGTGTGAAGCTGCCGTCCCAGCCGGCCCGGGCTGGCGGCCAGTGGCTGCAGCTGCCGCCCTTGGCGGGCGTGGCCGCCCTGCCCCTAGAGCGAACGGTCGCAGCGGCGGCCCCTCAGGTAGCTCAGGTTGAGGCGCCGGTGTGGCGAGAGGGCTGGCGCTGCGGCAACGGTTTGGTGAGTTTTGAGCTGGGTCCGCGGGGCCTCGAGCAGCTGTGGGATAGCCAGGATCATCCCCAGTTGGCAGGCCCGCTGGCCTGGCGGCGTTTTGCCGATCGAGGTGAGTTTTGGGATGCCTGGGACATCGCCACGGGCTACCGGGACCATCCGCTGGCCTGGCAGTGGCAGGGCGAGCCCAGCTGGCTGGAGCAGGGCGAGCTGTGCACCAGTTTTGTGTGGCGGGGCCAGTGCGGGGCAAGTGCGGTGCGGCTTGAGGGGCGCTTACTTGCCAATACCCCCTGGCTCGAGCTTGTGCTCAGCGTCGACTGGCGCCAGCGCCATGAGCTGCTGCGCCTGGAGATCCCCTTGGCCCAGTCGGCCCAGCGCTGGGCGGCAGATACCTCCGGTGGCGTGCTGGAACGGCCAGCCCAGCCGGTCACTGCCCGCGAGCAGGCCCGCTGGGAGCTGCCAGCGATCAGCTGGATCGCTTCTGTGGCTGCTGGCGGCGGCTTGGCGGTGCTGCTCGATGGGCCCCAGGGGGTGTCGGCTAGTCCGGAGCAGTTGGGTGTGTCGTTGCTGCGGGCGCCTACTTGGCCCGATCCTGGCGCCGATAACGGCTTGCAGCGCCTGCGGCTGGCCCTGGCGCCCTGCCCAGCAGGTTGGTGCCGGGATCAGGTGCCCAAGCAGGCGGTGGCCTTCAGGGAACCGCTATGGCTGCGGCCGGCGGCGGCCCAGGGCCGGCCTAAACGACATCAGGCCCTGCCTCCCCTGGGCGAGGGGCTGTTGCTACTGGGCTGCCGGCCGCTAGGGGAGTCGGGGGACGTGGTGCTCACCGTGCAGAACTGTTCCCCTTGCCGCCGTTACCTGGAGTTGGGAGAGAGCTGGCAGCTGCTGGAGCGACTCGATGGCCTGGATCAGCCTCTGATTTCCCGGGGAAAGCTCTCTGAAGATCCCTGGTTGCTGGCGCCGTGGAGCCTGGGCTTTTGGCGAGTGCGCCCTGATTGGGTCAGCGCTTAGGGCTCAGTCTTCGTGGTCGTCAAAGGGGTCGGTGAGGCCCTTGGAGGGCGGCCCGAAGGCTTGGTACACCCCAAACCCGGTGAGTGAAAGCAGCACCGCCAGCACGGCGAGGGCCACGGAAAGGGCCGGGGAGCTGGTGGTGGCGGTGGGGTCCATGGAGGCGGAAGGGGAATGCAGGTGACGGGTTGCGTCACAACTCTCGACGGACAGCCGCGGCGCGGTACGCGAGGCCCTTACAGTACTTAAAGCGAATCCATGCCCGAGAGGCTGCAGCAGACATGGCCCAACGCACCCGCCTCGGAGATATCCTGCGGCCACTCAATTCTGAGTACGGGAAGGTCGTCCCCGGCTGGGGCACCACGCCCGTGATGGGCATTTTTATGGTGCTCTTCTTGGTGTTTCTGCTGATCATCCTGCAGCTGTACAACAAGTCCTTGCTGCTCGAGGGCATCACTGTCAATTGGAACGGCCTCGGCTGATGAATGTGTTTGGCATTGGCTTGCCTGAGCTGGCGGTAATTGCCGCCATCGGGCTGCTGGTGTTCGGACCAAAGCGGCTGCCGGAGCTCGGTAAAACCTTGGGCCGCACCCTTAAGGGTTTTCAATCGGCCTCCTCTGAATTCGAAAAGGAGCTGCGCACGGCGATCACCACCGCCGAACCTGTTGCGGCTGACCTCCCAGTTGCAGTTTCTGCAACTGAGCTTGTTTCAGCTGACGCCTCCGCGGCTGATGCTCCAGAGCTGATTGAGCAGCCTCTCGATGGTCCCGCGGCCTGAGTTGTCGTTGCAGTTGGTGGTGGGCCTGGGTAACCCTGGAGCCAAGTACGCAGGTACTCGCCACAACGTGGGCTTTATGGCCCTTGAGCGTCTAGCAGATTGCGCTGGTGGTGCATCTTTTCGGCAGCAGCCCAAGCTTCAGGGCTTGTTGGCTGAGGTGGGTTCGGGGCCTTCCCGGCTGCGGCTGTTGATGCCCCAGACCTACATGAATGAAAGTGGTCGCTCGATCCGCGCAGCCCTTGACTGGTTTGGTTTAGAGCCCGCCCAGTTGCTGGTGGTGGTTGACGACATGGACCTGCCCCTCGGCAAGTTGAGACTGCGGGCTACGGGCAGTGCCGGGGGGCATAACGGCCTGCGCAGCACCATCAGCCACCTAGGTACCCAGGACTTTCCGCGGCTTCGTATTGGTATTGGCGCCCCCGCCCAAGATCCCGGCGAGCGCCGCGCCCGCACCGTTGGCCATGTGCTCGGACGCTTCACGCCTGCCGAGCAGCCCCTGCTCGAGGAGGTGCTGCGCGAGGTGGAGGCAGGTATTGGCCTGATCCAGCTCCTCGGCCTGGAGCGGGCTGGCAACCGACTCAACGGTTTTCAGCCCCAGGGCGCGGCAGCCTGAGCCGATGGCACGCCTTCCCTCCACCACTGCCCAGTTGCGGGTGCTGCACCAGAGCTTCAGCCAGCGGGTGCTGGAGGGGGAGGTGAGTGCGGGCGGCTACCAATGGAGTTTCCGCTGGGCCTTTGACCGCGGTGAACTCAGCGTTGAGCCTTCTTTGGGCAGGGCTCTGATCCAGGATGCCCTGCTGCGTTATCTGCTCAAGGTCGACTACCAGCTCGAGCCTGGCGGTGAATACATCTTTACGGTTCGGGCCCGTTTTTAAACCGATTCAGCCTCCAGCGCGACCGGCAGCGGCCATCGCCTCAGCACCTCCTGGTTGCTGCGTTGCAGGGTCACCCCGCAGTAGCGCTCTATCAGCAGCTGGGCCACCACATCGTCGATATCTCGGGGTGGTAATCGCAAGCCCGCCGGCAGCAGCCGCCTCCAGCCCCTAGGGGGCCAAAGCTGCCAGTAGCGCTCCCGGGCCGCCAGGGTGCTGCCGCTCTCATCCACCACAGCTAGCGCCAGCCGCTGCTGGCCAAGTTGGCTGCACCAGTCTTTGCTGCCGGTGCCATTGCCGAGCACAACCTGGCCAAGCCCCACTTGCTGCCAGCTTTTGAGCAGGGCGAGGCAGGCTTGTGGGGGCAGGATGGCAGCCTGCCGGATCTGGCCAACGGCAGGATCAGCCAGCACTAGACCGCATTTGCTGCGCCCGGGATCGAGGCCTGCCACCAGGCCCGCCGCAGCGCTCGTCATGGGCGGCGAGGGCCCGGACCCGATTGGGCGGGAGATGGGGCCGCCAACCAGCGCAATTCCGCTGCAATTGGGTCGGCGGTGCTGGCGCTGTTGATGGCGAGGGCTTCTAGTTGGGCAACCTGGCCCGGCTGGCGCTCGCTCAGCTCCCGGGCCAGCTTTTTAAAGCTGGCCGCATCGAACTGCAGCCCTTCCACCAATGTGCCCTGGCGCTGGGCTCGGGCATAGGCAGCGGCCAGCAGCAGGTTGAGTCGCCGCGAAACCGGCTCCAGGGCTGTGAGGTCGCCCTCGATCGTGGTGCTGGCCAGCACTTCACCTGCTTTAACTACTGGGCGGTTGGGGCGTAGGTCTGGGAAGGCAAGCACCTGGCGCTCGCCCCTCAGCACGTTGGCGGCCGAGAGAATGCTCACCACCCAGCTGCCGGGTTTGGCGAGCAGGCCTTCCAGCTTGCTGATGTCATTTTTGGGTACCAGCAGGATCTGGCGATCGGGGGGCTGGCCGGGCAGCACCCGCCTGAAGGCGTTGAGATTGGCCTGCTGCAGCAAGGCGGTGATCACCTCCTTGGCCTGCTCGGGGCGCTCAAGGGTCACCTTGGCGCTGGCCAGGGTCTGACCGCTGCTGAGCACCACGTCGCCGCGGCGCAGGGCAATCAGGTTGCCCTCCAGGTCTTTAAGTTCTTGGGCTCCGGCGCTAATCCGGCGGCGCACCTGGGCTAGTTCCGCTTCGGTGCGGCGGATTTCCGCATCCCGCCCCTTCACCTCCTGGCTGAGACGGCTGCGCTCCAGCTCCAACCGGTTGCGCTGGGTTAGAAGTGGCGCCAGCTCTTGGCGCAATTTGCTGGCGCGGGCTTGGGCCTGCTCAAAGCGCGTCTGAGCCTCGCGTTTGCCCTGTTCGGCCCGCGCCACCTGCAGGCGGCTGCTGGCTAGTTGGCTGTTGCTGCGGCTCAGTTCGCTGCGGCTGGTTTGCAGCCGTTGCTCCAGTCGATCGAGTTCAAACAGGCCCGTGCGCAGCCGCTCGCTTACCAGCAGCATCAGGCCGAGGGAGATGGCACTGATCAGGCTGCCAGTGAGCACTGTGATCAACACGGCGGTGCGGCGGGGCCGCATCCCCAACAGGCTCAAGCGCGCCTTGCCCACCAGGCTGCCGAGTCGGTCGCCCAGGGTGGAGAGCACTCCCCCCAGGGCGAGCAGAGCGAGGATCAGCAGCCAGCCCGTCACATACGTCCCCGGAGGGCCCCAGTATCCCTGGCCTTCAGCTGAAGCGCTTAGCTAGGGCGATTGGATCAAACACAGTGATCTTTTTGCGGTCGATCTGAACCAGCCCGTCGTTGCGCAGGTCGCCCAGCAGGCGAGTGATTGTGACGCGGGTGGAGCCAATCGCTTCGGCAATCGCCTGGTGGGAGAGGCGCAGATCAATCGTGATCCCTTCCGAGCTGGGAACGCCGAAATCTCGGCACAGCACCAGCAGGAAGCTCACCAGCCGCGAGCTCATGTCGCGGTGGGTGAGGGTTTCGATCATCGTTTCGGTCTGCAGTATTCGCGAAGACAGGCCCTGCAGCAGTAGCAAGCCCACGCTGGCGTCCTGCTCGATCGCACGGCGCACGGAGGTGGCTGGTGCGGTCACCATCTCGACCCTGGTGAAGGCAACAGCGTGATAGAAGCGATCGGAGCGCTGGCCGGTAAGCAGCGAGAGCACACCAAACAGGCTGTTCTCGCGCAACAGGGCCACGGTGATCTCCTCGCCTGATTCATATACCCGCGACAGCCGGACCGCTCCGCGCCGCAGCAGATAGACCCGCTCGGCTGGATCGCCGGGAAAAAAAATCGTTTTGCCCCGTTCGATCGTCTCGACACTGCTGCCGGCCAGGCCCCGGATCACTTCCAACAGGGTGGGGTTGCCCTGGCCGGCGCTGCCCATGCCTGCCACCACGCCAGGAGCACCCGTCGATGGGGTGTTGGCGGTACGGCTAAATCCGTGGGTAGCGCCAACCATCAAGGTTTTGGCAAGTGCCGGGACCCTAAGGATCACCCGGGGGGCGGCTTGTAGCAATACACACGGTTTGAGACGACACCGCCGGCGCCCCCTGCGCACCAGTACGTATGTTTCCGCTAGGGATGGTGTCGTTTGCTTGTGGAGCGGCTCGATCCCGCTACATTCAGCTCCGCGAGGCCATGGGCTGCTCGCGGCGCCCCAGGTCTGTTTTTCGATTTTCAAGGTTCTTATTCAGGTTGTTCATGACCGCGAGCTTGCCCGTCTCAGGCCTCACCTCCTCCTCCTCTGGAGCTGGTTTTCCGGCGGTCCAGCACCAACCTCAGCGCTCTGGCCATCGCCCTTTGGCTGTGGCGGCTGCCGCGTCCGCCCCTTCTGCTGCGCCGGCATTGCGGCTGGTGGCCCAGTCGGAGGGCTTACTGCAAATCCATACGGCGCCTTTCCGCGGCAGTTACGGAGCCGTGCTCAGCCAGGCCCTACGTAGTGCCGGCTTGGGTAGCCGGGTGCTAGTTACTCAGTTCCTTAAGGGCGGTGTAGATCAGGGCCTCGGCAGCAGCGTCTGGCTGTGTGGGCGACTGCAATGGCTGCGGCCCGGTGTGCCCGGCTGTCTGTCAGAGCCAGCTGCCCACCAGGGGCTCGAGCTGTTGGAGGCGGTGCGCCAGGTGTGGGCCTTCAGCCGCGAGCAGCTGCTCAGTGGTGCGGTGGATCTAATGGTGCTCGACGAGCTGGGCTTGGCTGTGGAGCTGGGCTACATCGAGCAGGCTGAAGTGCTGGCAACCTTGGAGCGCCGACCAGCCCATCTAGATGTCATTTTGACAGGGCCAGCCATGACTCCTGAGTTGATGGCCATGGCTGATCAGGTCACCCAGTTGCGCCGAGGCCTCTGATGCTGAAGAACGATCGCTGGATCAACGAGCAAGCTGCGGTAGGAATGTTGCAGCCGTTTCAGTCGAGCCTGGTGCGCCACCTCGATCCCGCTACGGCGGGCTCCCCGGTGCTCAGCTACGGCTGTTCTTCCTATGGCTACGACTTGCGGTTGTCGGCCAAGGAATTTTTGATCTTTCGGCATGTGCCTGGCACCGTGATGAACCCCAAGCGGTTCAACCCGGCGAACCTGGAGCCCGCTCCCCTGCGCGAAGACGAGGACGGATCCTATTTTATTTTGCCGGCCCATTCCTATGGCTTGGGAGTAGCACTGGAGAAGATGAAGGTGCCATCAAATATCACGGTGATCTGCCTGGGTAAGAGCACATACGCCAGGCTAGGCATCATTGTTAATACGACCCCAGCGGAAGCCGGCTGGCAGGGTCACCTCACCCTGGAGTTCAGTAATTCTTCGGGTGCTGACTGCCGCATTTATGCAAATGAGGGAATTTGTCAGCTGCTCTTTTTTGAGGGCGATCCCTGCGAGACAACCTATCAAGATCGGGCTGGTAAATATCAGCATCAGCCCGAACGGGTTACCTTGGCGCGTATCTAGTTCCCAGCAAAATGCCCCATAAGGCGAACCACCTGGCGCACCGAGAGGTGCGCCAGGTGGTTCGCCTTATGGGGCGAGCCTGGCTTTATGTAAGCGGCTCTTTTCATACCAGTCAGCAAATTGGGGTGTCCAAGCCTGTAGGTGGGGCCACATCAGATCACAGAGCTCACGGATCTCCTGCTGGGCATCGAGCTTCGCCCGCAGGTCAAGGAAGTGCAGAAATGCCCGCAAGGTGAAGCTCACCACGAAGTGCTGGCGGTAGTCGAAGGGCAGGATGCCGCGGGCGTGCTCCTCGGCGAAGCCAGCCGCCAAAAGGTCGCGGTAGCGAGCCGCCGCAGCCCTGCAGAGCTCTAGATCTATGTAGCGCTGCTCTTCTGTGTAGGCGTATTTTTTGCCTTGCCGGTCGCTATAGCTACCTATGGGCCGTAGATAGAACACCTCCTCCAGTTCCAGTTCACCATTGGCGGCCTTGCAGATGCGATCGCCGGTGTAGCGCATGGATTGCACGTCAAAGCTCACCCCCACCCGGTGTGTACGCGCCTGCTGCATCACTGAGTGGGGAAACCAGCCAACGTTGAGCACGATTTGGGCGTGTTCTAAGGGGCCGTAGTGACCGCGCTCGCCGGCGAGAAGTCGTTTGATGCAGATCTCCCCTGCTTTGCTCTCCTCGGGCCAGTTGGCGGAGTCTGCCGCCACAAAGCCCTCGCTGTAGTCCTGATGCATTCCCGCATAAACGCACTGCTGGGGGTTAGGCGTGGCGGCGATCAGGTCAACGCGGAAACGGGAATCCATGGCGGGCGTCAACCGTGGCTGCGGGGTCCGGCCATCGTGGCAGTAGCTGGCTCCGCTGCCGCAACTTCGCCAGCGGGTTGGCTCAGGTTGCTGACGGCACCCACTCCGGCCAGGGCCGGCAGGGGGGCGCCGGCGATCAGGGCGCTGCTGAGAGCGCGCAATTCGTTGAGGCTGCGGGCGCCAATCGAGCGGCCCACCGCTTCACCGGCAGCATTGAACAGCTCTAGTTGGGGAATGCCGTTGACGTCGTAGCGCTCCAGCTCCGGCTGCCAGCGCGGATTGTCAACGTTGAGCAGCACCACATCAAGCTGGCCGCGGTGTTGGGCTTCGATCGTTTCCATTGCCGGAGCCATGGTGCGGCAGGCGTCGCACCAGTCGGCGTAGAACTCCACCAGCGTTGGCTTGCCATTGCGCAAGGCCACGGGTAGATCCAGGGATTGGCGCGCCAAGCGTTCCAGTGGAGCCTCCGGATTCAGTCCGCCCCGGAACCACAGCAGGCCCGCTGCCAGTAGGGCCGCCAGCACGACTAGCAGCAGCCGTTCGCTTGGCCCCAGGCCGGAATTCGGGGTGGAGTTGGTCATGACTGCACTTTGCCAGTGCTTGCTAGCGTTTTGCGGAGGTAAGCGTGCTGTTCCCGCGAACCGGATCCTCGTGAAACGGCGCCTAACCCTGCACTTTCCCCGCGAAGCGGTGCATCAGCCGATCACCTATCGGCTGGCGGTGGATTTCGATATCGCCGCCAAGATCCTGCGCGCCCAGATTTCCCCCAACCAGAGCGGCACCATGGTGGTGGAGCTCTCCGGTGACATCGACGAACTGACGGCTGCGGAAGCCTGGCTAGAAAGTCAGGGACTTGGTCTTAACCGGGCGCCGGGTCAGATAGCCGTAGACCGCAGTCTCTGTATCGACTGCGGCCTCTGCTCGAGCGTTTGCCCCAGCGGTGCCCTCAGCTTGACCCAGCCGGCTTGGCAGCTGCAATTCGATGCGCAACGCTGCTTGGTGTGCGAACAGTGCATTCCGAGTTGCCCTCTGGATGCGATTTCCCTGGTGCTGGCTCCCCCGTGATGGCGATGTTGCGTCTGCTGTTGCTGCCCTTGCGGGCGCCGATGCTGCTGGTGCTGGTAGTGATATCCGTTTACGAGGGCTTGCAGTGGAGCCAGCCGCTCGAGGGTGCGGCAGCGTCGGGGATGGGGCAGTTATCCAGCTTGTTCTGGTCACTTGACTGTCTCCACGCCTTGCTGGTGGTGGTGGTGTGCACCATGCCCGACCTGCTGCTGCAGCGGATTTCCAATTTGATGGCCGCCAGTCGGGTGATGAGCCTGGTGATCAGCCTGTTGATCGTCACGGTGGGTGGCCTCTATCTGCTCCACCTCAAAGTGCTCACGAATGTGCTGATCCTGGGCACCACTGTGTTGTTGGCACGCCTCGATCTAGCTCGGATTCGGGTGGCACCCCCGCCGGTGCTCCTGGCAGGGGTGCTGGGTGTGCTCGTGTTGTCAGGGGCATGGGTAGGCCGCTGGCTGGCAAGCGGTGGCTAGCAGCTAGCCAGCGGCCTCTCTTGGAAGTTCCAAAAGTTGCCGAGCACTTTTTTGACGTACAGCCGGGTTTCCGGGTAGGGGATGGCCTCTATCCATAGCTCCGGTTCTTGTTGCAGTTGGGGTGTCACCCAGCCAGAGGTGGCACCGGGGCCGGCGTTGTAGCTGGCAGCCATAAGCACGGGGTTGCCCTGCCACTGGCCCAGCAGTTGCTTTAGGTAAAGCGCGCCTAACTGGGCATTGCGGGCTGGGTCGGTGAGGTCATCGGCTGCCAGGGGCGTGCCGGCTAGTTCGGCGGCGGTGGCCGGCATCAGTTGCAGCAAGCCGACGGCACCGGCGCCGGAGCTCACCCCCGGGCTGAAGCGCGATTCCTGTTTGGCTACGGCTGCCAGCAGGGCTGCCGGCACCCCGGCGGTTGCGCCAGCCTCCTTGAGCTCTGCCACGAAGCTGGCGGTTTGCAGGTCGAGCTCAAGCTGTTGGGCCAGGGCGCAGTTTGCATTCACCGGTAGGCGCAGGCTGGCTTGCTCGAGTTGGCCGAGTCCTATCCAGTGGTCTCCCACGGCCCGGCGTAGCCGGCCTTCCGTAATCAGCTCCTGGGGACTAGTGGGGGGGGAACTCCGCTCCGTGCGCCAGTGCTCCCAGGCTTCCAGGGGTTGGCCCAGGCGCCAGAGCCGGTCGATCTGCCAGTCGCCGCTGCCCAGGGGGTGCCATTGGGGTTGCACAAGGGCCGGGCTGCTGCGGGGATCGAGGTTGAGATCGCCGCGGCCTAGGCGCACCGCCGCCCGCCAGCCGTAGTAGCCGCCGGGATGCTGTTTGGTCAGATCAGTCCAGGTGCGTTGTGCTTTGGCGGTGGCGCCTTGCTGCTTCTGGCTGAAACCCAGCCAGAAGCGCTGGCGTCCCACCAGCCCCACCGGCAATTCGCGACCGATCGGCGCACTCAGCAGCGTTGTGGCCGTTGCCCATTGGCGCTTGAGCAGGGCCTGACGGGCTTGCTGCCACTGCAGTTCCCAGCTGGCTGGATCTTTGGGCCAGCGCTGCAGCACCGCCAGCGTCGCGCCGATGTCGCCACTCTCCATTGCCCGCCGCGCCTGCACCGGGGCCGTGGCTTGCAGGGCAGAGGGCAGCCCCTTCAAGGCCTGGAGAGCCCTGGGCCCGGGCTGTTCGCTGAGCAGGGCTGCGGCCTCGCTGGCCTGGCTGGAGCGCGGCGCGGATTTGGCCAGTTGCAGCAGCAGACTTTCGGCCTGGGCCTGCTGCTGGCTGCCGCCACCGAGTAGGGCCCGGCTGAGGGCTAGCTGGGTTGCTGGGCTCGGCGGACTGCCCTTGAGGCAGCTCAGGGCAGCGGCCGAATCGCCTAGCTGGGCCAGGCCCCTGGCCAATTGGTCCCGCTGGCTAGGGGTAGCTGCTGCGGGCGTGCTCTGGCAGGCCTGGCGCAAGCGTGGCCCCGCACCGGGCCAGCGCACACCGTGACGGGCCAGGTGCAGGGCTGCCTGGAGGCGATCTGCGTCGCTCGGGCCCGCCTCCACGGCGGCCGCGAGGGCCGCGGGATGGGCGGCGAAGCGGCTGCGTAGTTTCTGCCGCAGCTGGGGCTGCTGCCGGCCCAGGGCATAAAGCCCATCGGCTGAGGCGGGCGTGTGGGGGAAGCGCCTCACAAGCTGCTGCCAGCGTTGCTGGGCGGCTTTCTGATCACCCAGGGCTTCGGCGGCCAGGGCATCGCGTTTGAGCACCAGGGCGGCTAGCTCATCGCCACCCCAGCCCTGGCCGCGCAGCAACCGGCGCTCGCCGGCTAGGTCGCCTTTTGCCTGGCGCGGCAGCAGCAGCAAGCTGGCCTCCCGCCGCCGTTCCGGATCGGGCGAGAACCGCCGCAGGCGCTCCAGGGTTGGGGTGGGTGTGCTGGGGTCTGGCGCGGGAATCAGGGTCAGCAGTGCCCTGCCGCCCACCAAGGCGGCGCCGCTGCCCAAGCAGGTGAGGGCCAGCAGCAGGGGGAGGCGAGCCAAGGGCAATAGCGGCGCAGCTTCGGCATTCTGGGGAGGTGTGAATCCCACTTAGCTGGTGCGCCTGCCCTCCCTACCCCCCTATCTCTCAACCTTGCCTGGGGCTGAGCAGCGGTTGCGGGCTCTGCGGGTGCTGGCGGTATCGGGCCTGGTGCTGCTGCTGCGCCCTTTTTGGCCATTGAGCTGGCTGCCCGGCTGGGTGGTTGGTGCGCTGCTGCTCTGGACGATTGGCGAACTGGTGCTCTGGATCTGTTGGCCCCGCCGCTGGCGCTGAAAGGGATCCGGTCCCTACCTGGCCCAGGCCAGCCATGGTGAGCGCTTTGCAGCAGCCCACGTAACCTGAGCTCCACTGAGGCATCTGCTGCTGCCCATGGCCGACCTGGCTCCCCATCCCGTTGGCCTGCCCCTGCGGGGTGGTGTGGCCGGTTTCGGGACCGATGGCATCCGTGGCCGGGTGGCAACCCAGGTGAGCCCGGCTTTGGCTTTGCAGGTTGGCTTCTGGTGCGGCCAGGTGTTGCGCCAAGGGGCGCCGGTGCTCATCGGCATGGACTCCCGTAGCAGTGGCCCGATGCTGGTGGCGGCGCTCACCGCCGGACTCACGGCTGCAGGTAGGGAGGTATGGACCCTGGGGCTATGCCCTACGCCAGCGATTCCTGGCGCCATTCGCCGTCTTGGCGCGGCTGGCGGTCTGATGGTGTCCGCCAGCCACAACCCCCCTGAAGACAACGGCATCAAGGTGTTTGGGGCCTCCGGCGCCAAGCTGAGCCGCGGCCAGCAGCAGGCGATCGAGGCTGGGCTGCAGGGGGTTGGGGCTGGACCGGCAATAGGTGCTTCCGGCGGCTTCTTGGGCACAGGAGTTGTGCACGATCGCCCCGATTTACTAGCCGACTACCAGCGGTCCTTGGTGGCGAGCGTGATGGGTCGGCGCTTGGAAGGTTGCAAGATTGTGCTAGACCTTTGTTGGGGCTCGGCTTCTGCCTGTGGAGAGGCGGTGTTTCGGGCCTTAGGCGCAGAACTCACCGTGTTGCACGGCAAGCCGGATGGGGCGCGCATCAACGTGGACTGCGGCAGCACCCACCTTGAGCCGCTCAGGCGTGCGGTGCTCGAGACCGGAGCCAGCATGGGTTTTGGCTTCGATGGCGATGCAGATCGGATGCTGGCGGTGGATGGCCGGGGCCGGGTGGTGGATGGTGACCAGATTCTTTATCTCTGGGGAACGTCCCTGCTTGATGCGGGCCAGTTGCCGGCCAATCGCATCGTTGCCACGGTGATGTCAAACCTCGGCTTTGAGCGTGCCTGGCAGGCCAAGGGAGGGGTGCTCGAGCGCACCGCCGTTGGTGATCAATACGTCCACCAGGCGATGGAGCAGATGGGCGCTGGCCTCGGTGGCGAGCAGTCGGGCCATATTTTGTCGGCCCGCCATGGCATGAGTGGCGATGGGCTGCTCACCGCTTTGCAAGTGGCCACGTTGTTGCATCGCAGTGGCCAATCACTGGCCGACTGGATGGATAGCAGTTTCAAGCCCTACCCCCAGACTCTGGTGAATGTGACGGTGCCAGACCGGCAACGGCGCCAGCAGTGGCAAGCTTGCGAGCCGCTGCGGCTCGCCGTGGAGCAGGCGGAGATTGCGATGGAGGGACAGGGCCGGGTGCTGGTGCGCGCCAGTGGCACCGAACCACTCCTGCGGGTGATGGTGGAGGCCGCCGATCAGCAGC
>NZ_JAGQCP010000070.1:0-9231 GCF_024346255.1 Cyanobium sp. BA5m-10
GTTCAAATCCAACCCGGCCCACCTTCCACATGCCCTTGTAGCTCAGTGGTAGAGCACTCCCTTGGTAAGGGAGAGGTCACGAGTTCAAATCTCGTCAAGGGCTTACAAAAAGAGGGGCTGGCACCGCCCCTCAAACACAGTGGTACACCGGCTGCATTTGGGTGACCCTTCTCTGCCTGATCGTGGAAGACCAGGTCTTGTTCCTGCAGCTGCTTTGCAAGATGCTGCAGTGGTTGGCCTGGCTCTGAGCAACCGAAACCGCAAGCAATTTGCCAGCTTGGGCTGACACGCGGCCCGCCCCTTGACCTCCGCCCCAAGCGCCACCCCGCTGCTTGCCACGCCGATCGCGACGATGCGGGCACCCGTCAGCACGGGCCTCACCCGCAGCCTGGCCTGGCGGCTGGAGCAGCTAGATCGCCTGGAAGGCCTGCTGCGCGATCAGGAGGCGGCAGTGCTCGAAGCCTTGGCGGCCGACCTAGGCAAACCGCCCCTCGAGGCCACCTTTGAGCTGATAGCGGTGCGTCAGGAGCTGACCCTCACCCGGCGTCAGCTGAAGCGCTGGATGGCACCGCGGCCGATTGGGCTGGATCTGGCCCTGCGGCCCGGCCAGGCCTGGGTGCAAACCGAACCTCTGGGCTGCGTGTTGATCATCGGCCCCTGGAACTACCCATTCCATCTCTGCCTGCACCCCCTGGTGAGCGCCCTGGCGGCGGGCAACACGGCCGTGCTCAAGCCCTCAGAACATGCTCCCCACATCTCCGCACTCCTGGCCCGCTGCCTACCCCTGGCCTTTCCAGCCGAGGTGGTGCAGGTGGTCACCGGCGATGGGGCCGTGGCAGCCGAGTTGCTGGAGCAGCAGTTTGACCACATCTTTTTCACTGGCGGCGGCCGGGTGGGCCGGCTGGTGATGGCCGCCGCCGCCCGCCATCTCACCCCCGTGACCCTGGAGCTGGGCGGCAAGAGTCCGGCGATCGTGCTTGCCGATGCCGACATCGCCACCAGCGCCAAGCGCCTGGCCTGGGGCAAGGGTCTCAATGCTGGTCAAACCTGCATCGCTCCCGACCACCTGCTGGTGCAACCAGCCGTGCGGGAAGCGCTAGTGGCAGCTATCACCGCCGAATGGCAACGCTTCTATGGCAGCGATCCCCTCGCCAGCGAGGACATGGGCTGCATCGTCAATGAAGTCCAGTTCCAGCGGCTGGAGGCCCTGCTGGCGGGGGCCCGCAGCCGCGGCCAGGTGCTGGCGGGGGGGCGCAGCGATCCCAGCCGCCGGCGCATCGAACCCACCTTGGTAGCAATCGAATCCGGCGACGATCCGCTGATGCAGGAGGAGCTATTTGGCCCAATCCTGCCCGTGCTGGCAGTAGCCAACCTGGAAGCGGCCCTGGCCGAGGTGAGGGCAAGGCCCAAGCCCCTTGCTCTCTATTTGTTTAGCCACGATCGAGCCGCCCAGCAGCGCACCCTGGACACCACCAGCTCGGGTGGCGTCTGCTTCAACGATGTAGTGATGCAGGCGGGTGCGGCGGCCCTGCCCTTAGGCGGCGTCGGCGAAAGCGGCATGGGCAGCTACCACGGCGAGGCTGGCTTTCTAACCTTTTCGCACCGGCGCACGGTGCTGAGGCGCCCCTTCTGGCTGGATCTGCCCTTCCGCTACCCCCCCTATGCGGGCAAGTTGGCCCTGGTTAAGCGGCTGCTGGGCTAACTGGTGCACGGCGATGGGGGGGGCGAAGGCAGGGCGATCAGAAGCTTTGATGCGCCGAAAGCAATCCGGGGACTGGATGGGACGAGGCAACGCCCTTAACGTTCCCGTACCTACACGTGGTGCCGATGCGTCGCTCACTTGCCGCCCTGGCCCTAGCGATGGTGTTGCCCTTCCCGGGTCTGGCCCCTGCGGCAGCCCTGGCAAACGTGGTGGTAAAGCCAGGCGAAACCCTCTCGGAAATTGCCGACCGCCACGGCGTCAGCCTCACCCGACTGATGCAGGCCAATGGCATCACCAACCCCAACCTGGTGGTGGCGGGCCAGAGCTTGCGGCTCCCAGGCAGTAGCGCCGCTGGCGCTGGGAGCTCCAGGGGCGCCAGTGTCACCGTCCAGCCCGGAGATACCCTCTCCGACATCGCCGATCGCCAGGGGATCAGCCTCAACCAGTTGATGCAGGCCAACGGCATCACCAACCCCGACATGGTGGTAGCAGGCCAAAAGCTGGTGCTACCTGGATCTCGCCGGGCAACTGCCGCCGCCTCTCCCCGCGAGCTGCCCACCGCCCCTTACACGGTGAAAAGTGGTGAAACCATCTCAGAAATCGCCGATCGCTTTGGCACGAGCACTGAGCGCCTGATTCAGTTAAACGGGATCAGCAATCCAAATCTGGTGGTGGCGGGAACACGCCTGGCCATCCCTGGGCGTCCGTCCTCATCGGCCGCCCCCCGCAGCACAGCGGCCCCGCGCAACGCCAAGGAACACGTGGTGCGCAGCGGTGAGAGTCTCTCCACCATCGCCGACAGCTATGGGCTGCCGGTTGAGCGGCTGGTTGCCATCAACAAAATCGATGACCCCGATCTGGTGATGTCCGGCGCCCGCCTGAAACTGCAGGCCCCGCCTCCGGTGAAGGCCACTCCAAAGCCAGCCACTCCAAAGCCCGCCGCCGCCCAAGCCAAACCGCAGACCAAACCCAATCCCAAGCCGGTGGCAACTGCAACTGCAGTGGCAACGCCAGTGGCCGTGAAAACGCCAGCACCCAAACCCACTCCCCGGCCCACACCCTCCGTTCAGCAGCCCATACAACAGGCCATACAACAACCTGTTCAACAAGCTGTTCAACAGCCAGTGCAAAAGGCTGCTGAGAGGGCTGTACAACCCGCAGTACAACCAGTCGTACAAGCGGCGGTCCAACCGAAAATCCAACCCACTCCGAAGCCCTCCCCAGTCGTTGCCACGCCGATCGCCAAAGCCTCAACCACTTCGACTACCGCAACCACCTCCCCCGCCAGCCGGCCGAGCACTGGCAGCAAGCCCAGCAGCAGCAAGCCTCAGGGTCCCGACTGGCGCAGCTACGGCCCGCTGCAGGTGGACTGGGCCAACTGGCAGCCCATGGGGGGCAGTTTTGTAGCCCCAACCCTTAATAGCGATGGCAAGCCCGTTTATTTGGCAGTCAACTGCGGAGCCCGCAAGCTCAATGCCACCAGCCAATCAGGCCAATGGAAAAGCTGGGATGCACCCCAGAGCGACTTTGAGGAGCAGCTAATCAGCGATATCTGCAAAGCCCGGGCCAGCTAATCCAACCGGCTAGCCAAGCACCACCAATCAGGCTGCCCAGTCAGGCAGCCCAGTGAAGTGGCCAGGGCTGGCGCACGTAGCGCCGGCCCGAGGCGCGCAGATAGAGACGCTGGGCGCCGTCATCGCTTTCGCTGAGCAATTCCTCCTGGGCCAGCCGCCGCAGCAGCCACCCCCAGCTCGCTTCTTGCTGCTGTCGCTGCTCAACCGACACGGCGGATGCGAGCTCCTCAGCCAGGTTGCGTAGATCGCGGCCGGGACGAAGCTCCAGCACCTCCAGCGCCTGGTGCGCCTCAACAGACCAATCCCGACTTTCACGGGGACTACGGCAGTTATCGCAACGGCCGCAGGCGGCCGCCAGTTCCCCTACGGCCAGCAGCAGCGCCTGCTCCCGGCAACCCTCGCCCTCCGCCACCGCTTCCATCCGCCGCAATTGTTGCTGGGCCAGCTCCAGCCGTTGCTGGTCCTGCTGGCGCTGGGCCCCCACGCCCCGAATTGCCCAGCCCAAGCTGGTGCGATCAGCCGAGTCGTAGAGCACCAGACAGCGCGCCAGTTCCCCATCCCGGCCGGCCCGGCCCGATTCCTGCAGATAACCCTCCGGACTGGCCGGCAGGTCCAGGTGCAGCACTAGTCCCACATCCGATCGGTCCACTCCCATGCCGAAGGCCACGGTGGCCACCAGCACCGGCCGCGGCTGCAGCTGGAAATGCTCCAGGGCCAGCTGGCGGCTTTCGGGGTCCATGCCGGCGTGATAGGCGATCGCCTCCACCCCGACCCCTGTCAAGCGAGCCGCCCATTGCTCCACCGAGCGGCGGGTGCGCGCATAGATCAGCACGGCGCCCCGGGATGCCCCCAGCTCCGCCAGCACCAAGGGCAGGGGATCGGGCGGGCGCACCTGCATGCCATACACCAGGTTGGTGCGGCGGGCCGAACGCACCTGGATCAGCGGTCGCCGCAGCTGCAGCAGGCGAATGATGTCGGCGCGCACCTGGGGGGCTGCGGTGGCGCTGAGCGCCACTAGGGGCACCCCGGGGCACTGAGCCCGCAATTGGCCTAGGCGGCGGTAATCGGGGCGGAAATCATGGCCCCAGGCGCTGATGCAGTGGGCCTCGTCCACCGCAAGCGCCACCAGCTGGCCGCTCTCCAGAACGTCGTCGAGCAGCTGGCGGGTGGCTTCCCCCTGCAGCCGCTCCGGGGCCAGATAAAGCAGCCGCAGCCTGTGATCGCGCAGCCGCTGCAGCAGCTGGCGCCGCTCCGGCAAGGCCAGGCCGCCATGCAGGCAGGCGGCAGGGATGCCTCGGCGTTGCAACTGGCTCACCTGGTCCTGCATCAGGGCAACCAGGGGTGAAATCACCAGCACCAGCCCACCACGCACCAAGGCGGGCAGCTGATAGCAAAGCGACTTGCCACCGCCGGTGGGCAGCACGGCCAGGCAGTCCTGGCCGGCCAGCAGGGCCTCCACCACCGGCCGCTGACCGGGACGGAAATCGGACCAGCCAAAATGGCGCTCCAGGGCCAGCGCCAGGGGATCAGCGGGGCCAGAAGGCAATTGGGCCCTACCCGTAGTGCTCACTGACCATAGCGACCACCAGATGCGGTGCTAGGGGCCGGTCATGGCAGGGGTGGTGGCGGTAGCTGCTCCGGTGACTCCTCCACTAGTTGCAAGCGCACCCGCTTGCCCCCCGCCAACTCCCCCAGGGACACCCGCAGGGTGCTGCCGCTGAGCGACTGCAAGGCAGTGAGCAGTTCGCGCAGGTGGGGCGTGCTGCTGCCGCTCTCCACCCAGAGGCGCTCCTGCAGGCCCCCGAGCCGCCGCCAGCTGGTGTGCAGCTTCAGCACGGCACTCTCAAGGGCCTGGGCCTGGCCCACCGCATCGGCCAGCAAGCCCAGGGCATCGAGTCGTTGAGCCTCCTGCAGCGCCTTCTCGAAATCCAGCTCCCCCTGCTGAAAAGCCCGCACCGCCAGAGCTGCCTCCGCCGCCTTGCTCAACCAACGGGCCGTGCAGGTCACCTCCTTGACTCGCTCCAGCTCCGGCTCCTCACGCAACACCTTGCGCAGGTCCTCCTGCTGGTCTTCTGGCAACTTGGCCAGCTCCTTCACCAGTGGAGCCACAGCCCGCGGTGGCAGGAGATTGTCAGCTGTGCGCTGGCGGATCTCCTCGGGCAAAAGGGGGCTGGTGGCGGCTGTGAACTCATCACTAAGACGGCGCACTTGCTTGCGGGTGATCTGCTGACCCTCATTGGCCGCCTCGCTGATCATCTGCTGCACCTCCGGGTCGGCCTGGGCAGTCTCCAGAAAGGCCCGCTTCGAAAAGTTGTTGACGCTGGTTTCCTCAAGCAGGCCGCCACCCACCAAGCTCTCAGCCGACTCAGCCAGCTGGATCAAGGTGTAAGCACGGGTCTTGCTGATTTCCCGCTCCCGCAGCCACTGCAGGAAGCCCGTGCCTCGCCCTTCGCCGCCGCGCTTCTCCCGGTCCCGCACCGCCGCCAAAATCCGCCCGCGCCAGATTTCGGTCTGCAGGTCAAAGCGGTCGCACACGGCCCAGGCTTCTTCAAGCCTGGCCAGAAATTCCATCGTGCTGATGGTGTCGCTTTCGGGGTCGGGCAGCTCGAGGTTGAGCACCGGCGGCGCCGGGACCTCCATCGGGTCCATGGCCATGGGAAAGGACGGGCTGCTGTGCTGTCGATGGTGCCATGGGCAGCCAACGTCTCACCAAGGGCGACGAATCGTGACGCCCTTGGTGAAGCCCACCTCCTGCGCGGGTATCTTCGCTCTGGCAGCCACCCGATCTAAAGCGCAGCGATGGCAATCTCCCGCGGCGACAAGGTGCGCATCAAGCGCCCCGAGTCTTACTGGTTCAACGAAGTCGGCACCGTCGCTTCGATCGACACTTCCGGCATCCGCTACCCCGTGGTGGTTCGCTTTGAGAAGGTGAACTACAACGGCTACAGCGGCTCTGAAGGCGGCATCAACACCAACAACTTCGCCGAGAGCGAACTCCAAAAGGCCTGAACCGCATCAGCCTCTTGGGATCAAAGTTCCAGGACCATCTCCTGGCCTCTCTAAAGCCCGTACAACTTTTGGTTGCGCGGGCATTTTGCTGGGCAAGCGCCTAAGGCAATGCCAGAATTACCTGAAGTTGAAACCGTACGGCGGGGTCTCGAGCAGCAGACCCAAGGCTTTGAGATCAGCAGGGTTGATGTACACCGGGCTAGGGCCATAGCCAGCCCGGTCAACCCCGCTGCATTCGCTGCGGCTTTGTGCGGTTGCCGAGTTGGCACCTGGTCTCGACGTGGCAAATATCTGATGAGCCAGCTCAGTCGAGGGGGGGAGGAGGCTGGCAGCTGGGGCGTGCATTTGCGCATGACCGGCCAATTCCTTTGGCTGGAAACCCCGAAACCGGCCTGCTCCCACACCCGCGTGCAACTGTTTGCTGCCAGCAATCAGGAGCTGCGGTTCGTAGACACCCGCAGCTTCGGCCAGATGTGGTGGGTACCTCCCGGCGCACCGTTGGACTCGGTAATCACGGGCCTGGGGCGGCTGGGCCCCGAACCGTTCAGCCCAGCCTTCAACGCGGCCTACCTGGCCGAGCGGCTGCGGGGCTCGAAGCGGCCAATCAAAAATGCCCTACTGGATCAGGCGCTTGTGGCGGGGGTGGGCAACATCTACGCCGATGAGTCCCTGTTTGCTGCAGGTATTCGACCTGCCACCACCAGCGGCAGCATTGGCGTCTCGCAGCTGGAGCGCCTGCGACAGGCGCTAGTGGAGGTGCTTGAAACCAGCATCGGCGCCGGCGGCACAACCTTCAGCGACTTCCGCGACCTCAAGGGCAACAACGGCAATTACGGTGGCGTGGCCTGGGTCTACAGGCGTGGTGGCGAACCCTGCCGCCGCTGCCACACCCCCATTCAACGCGAGAAACTCGGCGGGCGGAGCAGCCACTGGTGCCCGAGCTGCCAGCATTGAACCAACCGCAAGCTTGCGTGGAAACCGCCGCATCACAAACTGCCGAGTTAGCGCAACAGCTCAGCGCGACGATGGCCGCAATTCATCGCCGCGGTTGGTGCGATGGCACGGGAGGGAACTTCAGCTGCGTTCTGCGGTGGCAGCCGCTGGAGCTGCTGATGGCTCCTAGTGGGGTGGATAAGGGCAGCGTTGCCCCAGAGCAGCTGATCGTGGTCGATGCTGCTGGGGCGGTGCTGAAAGGCACCGGGCGGGCCAGCGCCGAAACCGCCCTGCACCTAGCCCTTGTGGAGACCTGTGGAGCCGGTGCGGTGCTGCACACCCATTCCCAAGCCGGCACCCTGCTGTCCCAGCACTACGCACCCACCAAAGCAGGGGCTGCCTTCCTTGTGCTGCAAGACCTGGAGATGCTTAAAGGACTTGAAGGTGTCGCCACCCATGCCACCAGCGTCTCAATTCCAGTGCTGGGTAACGATCAGGATCTGGAACGACTGCGCAGCAACGCGGAACCGCACCTCGCGGCAGCGCCCTATGGGCTACTGATAGCGGGGCATGGCCTCTATGCCTGGGGCAAAGATCTGACAACAGCTCGAAGACATCTCGAGATTCTGGAGTTTCTGCTGGAGCAACACTGGCGCCAACTATTGCTTCAGGGGCTAAGCGGCAGGCAGCACGGCAGGGCAGTTGTGCAACGGCATGGCGTGAGCAATGTGTTGCTTGACATTGAGGGCACTACCTGTCCGGTGAGCTTTGTTTCAGACACCCTTTTCCCCTATGCGGCTGAACATCTCGGCAGCTTTTTGAACGAACAACACAAGGACCCGCAGGTTCAAGAGTTGCTAGAAGAAGTAGAAAAAGCCTGGGCGGAAGATCCAGACCCCGAAGCTCAGTCAATGCGGCAGCAGGGCCAATCAGAGGGGAGGGACTGTGTTTTGAAGTACCTGCGTTGGCTGATCAAGATGGATCGCAAGCTCGCGCCACTGAAAGAGCTGCAGGGGATGATCTGGGAAATTGGCTATCAGATCGGCAAACTTCAGGGTCCGCTTTTTGAAGATGTACCAGGCGCTCTGCGGCAGTGGCATGCAGCAGGACTTCAATTGGCTGTCTATTCGTCTGGATCAGTTGGAGCCCAACAGCTGATTTACAGATACAGCAGTGGTGGAGATCTCAGGGAGATGTTTGGGGACTGGTTTGACACCCGCGTGGGCAGCAAGCGTGATCAAAGCAGCTACAGAAAGATTGCCGAGTCGCTTGATGTTGCCAGCCACCAAATATTGTTCATAAGCGACACCCTGGCCGAATGCGAGTCGGCGGCTGCGAGCGGCATGCAGGTGCTGCTAAGCATCCGCCCAGGCAATCAGGCACAAGCGGTGAGTCGATTTGAGAGGATCAGCTCATTCCAAGACCTGGAGCTAAACCCATGAACCAAGGCGATAAGGAAATTGATGCCAAAGCCGGGACACCGCAGACAAACGAGCTGCAGTTGATCTGCCTCAACCAAAACCTGCTTGAAAGTGTAGTAAGCGGTGATTGGCTCACCTATTCGAGCCATTGCAGCTTGGACCTCACCTGTTTCGAAGCGGAGACCAATGGAATCCTCGCAGAGGGTCTTTCCTTCCATCAATTCTATTTCGACCTACCAGCAGCAGCGACAAGCAGCCCTTCCGCTCCCATACAGGTGAGCATGGCAAGACCACACATTCGCTGGATCAGCCCCGACGCTGCCGTATTGAGCTACACCCGTCTCACCCAGAAGATGGTCGACGGAGCAGCGGTTACTTCTAGCTGCTGCGAGACGCGTGTTTGGCAGAGAATCGATGGCACCTGGAAACACGTCCACGTGCATCGTTCCTGAAAGTCATTTAATCACCAAGCCCCACCAAGAAGCTTAACCAACAAAAAAGCCACCCCTACGGGTGGCTTTTGAGTAAACCGCCCCATCCTCTTTCAAGAAGATGGGGCAATTTATTTGGATGAATATTTTACCTGGCATCG
>NZ_JAGQCP010000071.1:0-9205 GCF_024346255.1 Cyanobium sp. BA5m-10
TGTCTCTCTCCTTTTCTGCTGCTGGCTGGCAGCCCGCCATAAATTTTACCTTCATAGCATCGGTGTAGTCTGCAGAGTTGAGTCCTTCTTGGAAGCCCTCCTTCACTTCACTGCATGATGAGAGAATGGGCAGGATAAGTAGGATGGTGATGTAGAAGGATAGCGGCTTCATCTTTTCTTGGTAAATCAAAGAAATGAATTTAGTTCATGCGCCTGACGCTTCAAATAGGTTGCAACATTTCTCTGCCTTTAAATAATAAATATAGTTTCAATCCCACCACGTCCTCCCAGCACTTCACAAATCCATCTTCTGCCGCCCCGCCGAGCAGTGCCACTGAGCTAATCGGCTTCCTGTTGGTGAAGCGGAAACCCACTGGGGAGTTGCTCTGGGGGTTGATTGTGAAACGGAAGCGTATTGCCAAAACGAACTTGCCTGGCCACGGCTACCACAATTGAGAGTATTGCAAAGCATTAAGATTCTGCGCAAGATTGGCTCCTCTGCTAGAAAGGATTGCTTGAACAATGGCAATGATTGAATCCTACAGATCTTTTTGGGTGAAGTCTTTCGCCTTTGGTGGAAATACAAAGCGTTCCGATTTCTGGCTTGCTTATGCGGGTAACGCAATCGTTGTTGTTTTCCTTTTGGTCCTTGGCTTCCTTTTAGGCTCTCTACTAGGAGATTCCGACAATGTTACACCAGTTGCGCTTATCGTAATTTATTCGGTTGCCGCAATTGTCCCCAATGTCTCAATTCAAGTAAGGCGCCTTAGGGATGCTGGCTTTAATCCCTGGCTTCTTCTTGTTAGTCTTGTGCCATATGTTGGCGGGATAGCTCTCTTTATAATGTATCTGCAGCCTTCCAAGTTGCCTTCGCCTGTATAGCCTTCGTCACTTCACTGCTCCGTAGGCACCCCCCATAGCAACCCAGCTCCTTCCAGCCCTCCCCCAATCCTTCTTCGCCCGCCCCGCCGTGCTGGTTGCCCCGAGCTAATCGGTTGCCTCCTGGTGAAGTACCAACCAAATGGTGATTTCTTTTAGCCAACAGAAGCCAACAATATTTCACTCAGGCATGTATTCAATCATGATAGTCCCCTCTTGGTCTATGTATTGCCTGTATGTGATTGCAGTATTGTCATTGTCTGACCAAGAGGCTTTGCCGCGGCATTTTAATTCGTTATCTGACTTGGAGATTTCTGTTGGCTCGTAAATTGCCACTAGTGCAAAGCCCCTTGATGCTCTATCTTTTTCGCTAAGGTCAATAATATCTGGGCGTATATTTTCGCAGTCAGAAGCTGCTTGATCTGCTTTATTTGAAAGGGATTCACACCCTGCAGTGGCTATCGCTAAAGTCGCTGCAATTATTGCCATTCTAACTGGAATTGGCTGTTGATCTTTCATTTTGATGAATATACGATCTAGCTGATAATATAGCAATTCTATACCGCATGGTTCGGCAAGGCCTTCGCCCCCTTTAATCTATCTTCAAAATTACAGTTGTTCCCCAAGCCACTCCCTTAGCCACCACGCCCTCCCAGCACTTCACCAATACATCTTCTGCCGCCCCGCCGAGCAGGTTGCCACTGAGCTTATCGGCTGCCTGCTACAATTCGATAATAGTTTTATTGTGTGTTGTCAAAAGTTGGCTTAATCGAGGCTTTCAATCAAAGGCATTCAATCTCATTCCCATTATCAAGATTGCCAAGCCTCAATGAACCTTTGTATTCTTCATCCTTGTGCCATTTGCCACCCAAGGAGTCGATAATATTCCACAGAAAAAAGGGACCTTCTGCATCACGCCATTTATATGTCATTTGCGGGCCATCTGCCCAAATTAACTTAAATTTACCACGGTAGTCGATAATTCCTACGGGTATAAGATTGCCTTTATTAAAACTACACTTTGTTCGGGTTTCACAGGGTGACTTCGTGCATAGTCCCGCTGAGTTAGCAGGATATGTGGTCTCTGAAAGAGCTGGAGATACCGCAAAGAGGTAAAGCACAATGGCTGAAAGATTAATTTGACTCCAGGCTTGAATATTGCAGATGTTCATATTTGTCAAACTTTTTGTGTTTCTATTGTTCATGGGTTGTCCGGCTTAAACTTAACCTTTAGTCTAAAGCACTTAAATCGACTTCTGGCTATTTCGCCCTCCCAGAACTCCCCCAATCCTTCTTCGCCCGCCCCGCCGAGGTCGTCGCCCCCGAGCTGATCGGCTGCCTGCTGGTGGAAAGCCAAGTCTCAGGCGACCTGCTGTGGGGCGTGATTGTGGAAACGGAGGCGTATTCCCAAGACGACCCCGCCTGTCATGGCTACCACCGCCGGACCCCCAGCAAACACACCCTTTTTGGTGAAACATGGAGGTTTTATGTGTACGTGAGCTAAGGCATTCACCACTGCGTCAATATGGTGAACAGGTGAATCCTAAGGGCAGCAGCGACCTGCCTCACTAGCTGGGGTGCGTGGCTTAAATATGACTACCTTCGACGGAGCGGAATACCATTCAAAGGTCACAAGCAAAGCAAAATTTGGTCAAGTCGTTGAATTAATTAAATACTGTAAAAAAGTGAACTTAACTTGTAAAAAGGATTTGCGGCGTCTCACTGACATTGGCTGGGACTTTAGTAAGCCCTCAGAGTTTGATCATCAGCCTGCGCTCATATTCCAGTAGGTGGGAACTATGGAATGCTCTGCGGGCAATTTTTTGAAACAAATAATTTCTCAGAGTCTGATAGCATAGTGGCGATGCTTGACGACACTTACTCTACCTTCGAGAAAGATGTCAAGGAAAGGAAGCCATTGGGGCGTCTGCTTGGACTAGAGCCGGAGACTTAGCTGCAGTTGTACTCTAATGTTTCCTAGTGAATTAGGACCCTTACTTCCTATCGTCTCTACCCAATCATTCTTTTCTGTACCCCTTCGATCATCGCTGTCTCTGACCAAGGCAGTAGTGATGTTAAACTGTTTTTATATTTCTTGTTTAATTCATGGCAATCGCAGGTTCCGACGGAAACCTACGAGCTCTGGGATCGGAGTTGGCAGCTTTCATAGTTGCTAGATCTGATGAGCAGCTCACTACAGCTTCGCTGCAAGCAGTTATCGGCGATCTAGCAGTTGACCATCCTGATCTGGTTGCTCCGCTGAAGGACCTTGTCAGTCGGCAGTCCTTCCGCTCAGTGATTTCCCATGCATCCTCGCGTGGTGGCGCTATCCAAAGGGATGCACTGATCCAGGAGATCGGCCGCATCTATCACCCAGCTATCTTGACGGCAATTGAAGATGTACTCAATGGATTCCTTGAGACTTCTGGTGGCGTAGCTTTACAACTATCGCAAAGTATTTTCATACAAGATCGATCATCAGGCGGTCAGGCCCTTGAAAACAATGCCGGCGTCAACTTAAAATCTCAGATCACCTCGTCGCCACTCAAGAGTGATAATAACGAATCGCAGCTCTTATCAGCAAGTCAGAGTTACTTTGCTGCCGCGATTGAACTTGCCAAAAAACTGTGCGGAGTCGATCTTGCAACGGCTTCTGCCAATACTTCTGGCAAAGGACTTTTTAATTATGTATTACGTGATGCCGTTGGCAAAGACCTTGCAAGAGTATCTCTTGCAATGCTGGACGCCAAGTTACGACCAGCAAATTCTATTGAGCCAATTAAGACTGGTACGATCAATCAGCTGAGCGCAAATAATGGATCTGAAGTATTGTTTTATAAAGCCGTTGAGCTTGCTCGGAGCATGGGGAATACAAATCTGGCTGAGGCATGCGCCCCAGCATCGAGCAAAGGTATTTTCAATTACACCATACGCGATGCGATGTCGAATACCCTGGCGAAGGTACCTCTCAGCATGCTGCAGAATGAGTTGCAATAGCTCTACTAAATAGTTTCGTGTCAACTCACTGTTGCTTCTTTAGTTCGATTCTCCCTGTGTATTCGGCAAGCGGGTGGTCTATGCTGAGTGTATTGGCATCTACAATGTCAACAAAAGTATCACCCTCGGGTCCCTTGAAGATGATCTTGCTTCCACTTTCTTCGTAATTAGACACAACCGGAACGCCCATGATGCGGGAATAAACCCTGCCATCTGGTTGAAAATCAAGAGACATTATATTATTTGCATCTTTATAGACGCCTGATATCTTGCGGATGCAGCCGCTTGCAAGCAGTAAAAGCAGCGCAGCCGTTGCAAGCACTGAATATCGAGTCTTGCTATGCATGGATCGAATTGATAGCGATTTGCGCACTATATTAGCCTTTCAAACCCTTGCGTCGGCTCAGGGCAATCAGAGCAAGCAAGATGAACGCACCAAATTGCAGGAGCAGCAGAAGGCTGCTGTCACGAACATTGGCGATGGTTGATGCATAGGGCTCAATGTCAATCTTTGGCAAGTTCGGCAATGCAGGCTCCAAATACAGCTTCTCAAGAGCCGAGTACGCACCAAAGATCTTGACTGCCCAGCGACTGGCAACTGCTGGGTAAAGAGCTGTCAGACTGCCAATCTCAAACAGCACACCAGAGAGAATCAGCTGTGGCATCAGCAGCAGCGGAGACGAACTACCCGCTTGCCGTTGGTCCTTCACCAGGGTGGACAGAAACAGTGCCATCGCACCACTGGCCACGATCGTGAGCAAGGCTGCCATCCAGTAGCCGAATGTCGCTGACCCGATGCCACCGAGAGCAGGCAGGCGGAACAGTACTGCCGAGACGCTAGCGATTAGCAGCGCCTGCGGTACGGCCAGCAGCAGGATCATCAGTCCTTTTGCGCTCACGTAGGCCAAAGGCTGCAGATTGAAGCTCCGCTCCCGTTCATAGATCGGCCTCTCCCTAGCCACTGCTCCAATGTGGGTACTGATCCCTGTCCAGATGCAGGCGCAACTCATCACGAAGATCACCTTGATGGCCAGTGGCAGCAGCGATGGATTCAGTCCTTCACTAGGCACCTCAAACACTTCTGGCTTCTGGATGGCCCCTGCCAGCAGCAGGATCGCTATGGGTGCCGTCAGCATGTTGAGCGCGAGGGAGACACGATCCCGCCAGCTAACCAACAGTTCTCGATGAAGGACTGTCTTGAGCTGACTGCCGAACTGCCGTACCGGCTGCAAGGCTGCTGGAGCAACCTGACGAGCGAGTGCACCTTTGGACTCTGCTGTGAGCTCAGGCAGTGGCTGTTGCTTGCGAAATCTTTCTGCTTCCTGCTCAAGTTCTAAATCGCTCAAATTAAGCCGTTCATAAACCTCGGCAAAGTCCGTACCTACCTTGTAGTTCTGTAGACACCCACTGGGACTGCCGGCGTAACACAACCGGCCTCCACGACCCAGAAAGACGAGTTGATCACAGAGGTTCACGTTGGCCGTGGCATGGGTCACCACAAGCACGGTGTGGCCACGATCCGCCAGCTGGCGCAGCAGCCGCATCATTCTGCGATCGAGGCCTGGGTCCAGACCCGAGGTTGGCTCGTCTAGAAACAGCAATCGAGGGTCAGCTACCAGTTCCATACCGATGTTCACCCGTTTGCGCTGCCCGCCGCTGAGTTCTCGCACTAGGGCGTTTCTACGATGATCTATTTCCAGCAGTTGCATGACCCGCTGCACGGCTGGTTGCCGAGCCTCATTGTCTGGAATTCGCAGCCTTGCAGCAAATGTCAGAACTTCGGAGACGCTCAGCTCCGGATGGACAATGTCGTCCTGGGGTACAAACCCCATTAATGGCCTCAGGGCCCCAATGCTTCGCCGCAAATCATCACCACTGATTTGAATTTGCCCACGGTATTCAGGGTTTTGGCCTGCCAAGGTAGTAAGCAGGCTTGACTTTCCTGCACCACTTCCGCCGACGAGTGCCACGAGTTGCCCGCCATGAATTGAGAGCGACATCGACCTGATGCGATCAGGCAGCTCGAGGTTCCTTACCTCAATTCCAAAACGGAGCTGATCGCCCTGCTGCACCAACTTCTTGCCATCCCAGTGAAAACGTCCGCGCCCGATCCGAACATCCGCTCCAGGGGCAATGCGTGAGACGCGTCCAGCCTTCTTGCCATCTATGAACAGCCCATTGCTACTGCGGTCTTCCAGTAGGGCAGTTCCATTGCCCTCCGGTCGCAGCAAGGCGTGTACCCGCGAGACTGTCGGGTCATCGAGAAAAATGTTGCAGCTGGACTGACGTCCGATGCTCAACGTGCCTTGCTGCACGGCGCTGAGCGAAATAGGCGCCTGAGCGGGAGGCGTAGTTGCCTTAGGTAACGCAGCAGGCGGCTCAAGCCCCAGGATCTGAATGCGGATTCGCTCGTCTGGCACCTTCCCAATTAATAGCGTTAACTCATGGATCGCTCCCAGCTCCTCTGGGCTCCGGAGCGGGCGGCCATCGGCACGGAAGGTTCCATTGGCGCTGGCGGAGCCAGCCACTCCGTCCTGTATCACCCAACCACCAGACTCCCAGTGCAGCTCCCCCTGCAGCCGCGAACAGCCTTGCCAGTGATTGGGAACCACTAGATCGCATCGACTGGGATCGCGGCCGATCAGGTATCGGGACTTCAAGGCAAGTTGCAGCTGAACCTCTTCCTTCCGCCAATAGAGATGGGCAGTGACCATGACGCATGCAGGAAGCCTTAGGGCAGTCTGCTATGAGCAAGGCTGTAAGTTACTTCAACGGACGCCGTGAGAGCCCCGATCGCATTGCTTGCAGGACTGGCACTGCTGGTAAGCCTTTGTTCAAGCACTTCACGAGCCGGCAACAACCCGCAGCAGCTGTTTCTCACAACGCTGACAACCCTTCGCAACCTGGATCCTTCCGTGGCAAGCGTAAGGTCCCGAATTCTTGCCGCTCCCAGAAATAAAACCGGATGCGGGAATGCCGGAAATGGTGATTCGGTAGCTTTCTACTGCCAGCTAGACCGCACAATTTATGTATCCGTAATTACACTCAACGCGATTTCGGAAAACTACGGAGCCTCTGCAGTGAGGTACCTAGCAGCCCATGAATTGGCCCACGGCCGCCAGCATGCTGTGACAGGCTTCTCGAAGAACTTGGTCTGGAGCTCAGTACTTGACGAACTTCAGGCAGATTGCATAGCTGGTAGTTATCTACGGATTGCATATGGCTACACGCCGCAATCACCGCAGGGTGAAGGGGTACGGAGCTTTGCCTACAATATTGGCGATCGTGAATATCTTAATCACGACTGGCACGGCAACCCACGCCTACGTGTTGCTGCCGTCAACCTCGGGATGCGTAATGGCAAACCATCAAGCTGTCTATCGAGTAAGAGGTTTAATTACGAAAGCCTTCGTGGATCTGGTACCGAGATGCTCAGGCAATGGAGGAAGCGCTGACGCGCTTTAAGGATAGTTACCATAATAATGATCTGCAATCATTGATGTCCTCTTTATTGCATCGACCGTTAGTAACGCCATGCTCTACTGGACTTATATGTCAGCCTCTCTTACTCGGAATGACGAGGAAAGCTGGCTGGCGAAAGCTTGGCCTACCACAAGCAAATATATCTAGCATCAATACTGCCATGACTTGGAGCGCTCTTTGGCGTCATATTTTATACCCTTGGCTTTCCGTCTTCCCGCGATAGCTTGCAGAGTAAATCGCAGTGATACTGCTAGGGGGATGGTTGCCAAGGCCTGATTCTCATATGGGGCTGCAGATCGAACCTAGGATTTCTACCATTGAGAGGTATAAAGCTTATCAAGCTTATCGTCGTCAATTGAATATCAGTTGGCAATTCTCCTCATGGGTCTCAGCAGTGATCCACATAAAGCAACCTGTGCAACTTGCTCCATAGTCTGAGCTGAAAGACGTGAAGTGGCGAGGCGGCAACAGGAAAGGACTGCCTTGCCGCCATGACCGCAACCTCTCCTGCCGCCCAGGCACCGTTCACAGCTGAACGTTGGCAGCAGTTTTGGAACGCCTGGAAGGCAGAGCCCCAGCAACTCGAGGGCATCGAGCAGTTGCGGTGCGCCGTCATTTCTGCCGACCCAGCGATCCTCACTGAGGCCGCGTCCTGGCGGCAGACCTTCTCATCGGCACCCCCGGCTCCAGAGGTCTCAGCCAGTGCCAATCCCCTGCCGGTGGCCTGGGAGAACCAGAACGACAACGCCTCCGGTACCGGCTACCGCGAGTGCTTCTCCAGTAGCTGCGCCATGCTCGCCCGCTACTGGGGCAAGGTGAGCTCGGACGATGAGTACAACGCCATCCGCGCCAAATACGGCGACAGCACAAGTGCAGAAGCCCAGCTCTCGGCCTTGCGCTCCCTGGGGCTGACGGCGAACTTCGCGACCAACGGGGGGCAAGCAGCTTTAGAGCAGCAGATCAACCTGGGAAGGCCGGTAGCCGTGGGCTGGCTGCATCACGGTTCTGTATCTGCGCCATCAGGTGGGGGTCATTGGAGTGTGGTGATCGGTTTCACAGAGGCGGTGGCCATTCACAACGACCCCAACGGAGAAGCTGATCTAGTCGCAGGTGGATACACCGCCAACACCAACGGCGCAGGCCAGCACTACAGCTGGAAGAACTGGCAGCCCCGTTGGGAAGCAGATGGCAATGGCACCGGCTGGCTACTGACCTGCCAGCCGTAAACAGGCAGTGGAATGGGTTGAAGGTGCAGATGCATGAGTGATCAACTCCCGCCAGCACCGTCAGGAGCACCTCACGGTGGGACGCCCCGAGGACCTCAGCCTCCCTTTGATCGTGAGCGCTTTGTCTTTAAGACCCTGGCGGTAGTGATCTGCACCCAGCTTTTGATCTATTCCCTTGCTGCCGGGGTCTGCGGTCAGCGGGCATTGGCAGGCCGGCCAGTTGGTCAGGTATGCCCAGGCACTCTTGAGAAACTGCAGATGGGTTTTGATTCCACCCTCAACCTGCTGCTGGCGCTGCTGGGCGGTGCAGCGCTGACGAGGGTTGGCAGGCCGCCTGGCTCTTGATGAGCAACAGCAAAATGCGGCAGTTGCTGATCACTACTGAGTAACGCCAGAGTGGGCGCTTACGAAAGCAGCCATGGCCCGCTTTGAGGCACTGATAAAACCGATCGCCGATGGCAAAGCGCTGCGCGATGCGCTCGAGCAGCTCGCCCAGAGCTGGGGAGGGGTCCTCACCTGGCTGGATCGACGCAATGCCTCGTTGGATCTTGTCTCAGGCGGACTGCCAGTAAAGCTTTTGCTGGAGCTCCGGCGCGGCGATGTCCTTAGTGTCATGGTCT